>JAFGJC010000435.1 GCA_016929305.1 candidate division CSSED10-310 bacterium
CCCAGTAAATGCGAATGCATTCCCCTCGTATCCGATGAGGTGTTCCACATCAAGTCCTTGCTCGATGAATATTTGATACGCCATAGCTATAGCTTGTACAGAAGCTGATTTCACCCGTTTCTCCGCAGGTGGCCGTGTCGGGATTGAAAGATAGCTTTTCATGGGATGCAACATCGAAATAAAGCGGGATGTTTCCGTCAGCACATCGTTTTGATCGTTAATACCATCGATGAGCATGGTTTCTGTTGCCAAATAACCATCGAAGATCTGTGAAAACCGTATCATACCTTTATGAATTTCATCGAGATCAAGCGATTTATGCGGTCTGTCTATCGTTCGCCATACTGGGGGAATCACAGCGTCGACTTTCACCGAAACCCAATCGGCTTTTAACAAATCTTCCCGGACATCTTCTCTCCAGAGAAGTGTTCCATTTGTTATTATGGCAATTTTAATCCCCAACGGTTTCAACGTATCGATTTCTTCGCCAATATTACTATCGAGTGTCGGCTCACCGTCCGGAACAAAAGTGAGATAGTCGATATGTTCGCCTCTTTTATACGCTTCATTCACCTGGTTTTCGACAGAACGCACTATTTCATCAACAGAATAGAATTCCTCACGGTTCACCTGCATATTGAGCGTTCTTCCTACCTGGCAGTATATACAGGAATATGTGCATATTTTAGGGGGAATATTATTTATTCCTAAACTCTGCCCCAATCTACGGGATGGGACAGGGCCGAATGCGATTTTTTGTTTTTTATGTGGCATAATTTACTCCTTGATTATTTTCAGAATCACATGATTTACACGGTATTGATACTGTCCTTTACCCTTTTCTGGGATAAAGTTCCCACATACGTGCCAACTCGTCTTGCTCGCAGAGGATATCTTTGTAATAAATAGTTTCTTCTTCATGTCGAATACCGACACCACTTCCTTGTGTAACCCGACCTATGTTTGCAAATGGTATCCCTAAATCAATCAAAGCATTTTCTGCATCTTTCAGATGATCCGGTGATACAGTTGCTGCGATGGTTCCTGAAGAAATCATGCGCAACGGATCAAATTGAAACGCACGGGCAAAACGAGCCACAATTTGCGTAACAGGTATTTTTGCCATATCGATTTCAATACAAACTTTTGAAAGGTATGCAATTTCAATGAGTGTCTCCAAAAGTCCGCCGCGAGTTACATCATGCATGGCAGTTGCACCATGCTCAGACAGTGCCATAGCTTCCGATACGACACTCACTGCATTCATAAGCTCTTTCCCTTGTGCCAATTCCTGTTCGTTTATCCCTTTTTCTCGTGCAATATCGGCGAAATCCTGAGCCAGAATACTGGTGCCTTCCAATGCTATCCCCCTGGTAACCAACACAAAATCACCGACACTGGCGCCACCGGTTTTAACAGGATTTCGCCCGGATGCTGTTCCCAGAGCTGTCACGGCAACCAACGGCCTGGAAATACCCGATGAGTAACCGGTATGGCCTCCGATTATGGAAACATTGATTTCCTTGGTTGCCCTGCTGATGTCTTTCATAATTTGTTTCAGTAGTTCTTCATCTTGCTGGTTTGGTACCAGCACTAATACCAAAATCCACCGTGGAGGGATTCCACTCGCTGCAATATCATTACATGCCACATGGACAGCGAGCCATCCGAGATACTCAATAGCGCCGACTATAGGATCAACATGGGAAGCCAGAATGTCGCCGCCGATACGGGTTAGAGCAACATCCTCACCGAAAGCGGAACCCAGAATAACCTCGGTATCTGTATTCTTTACAAACGGGAAGACGCATTTTTGCAAGACATCCAAAGAAAATTTCGACATTGTAGGTTTCCTCTATGTATTGTTCGTATTCATTCCGACTCCGGCTACCAGTGTGCCGCAGGAGGGGCAGCGTCTGTTTCGCCCGATATTATTTTCCAGAATACTATAGCCTGAACGGCGTACTAAAAGATATCCACAATTATGGCAGAGAGTATTTTCTTCACCGGATATGTTGCCTTTATAAACATAGTGCAGCCCGGCTTCCAATCCGATTTCTCTCGCTTTTTGAAGAGTAGAAAATGGTGTTGGTGGAACATCGGTCATTTTATATGATGGAAAGAAACGGCTGATGTGCCAGGGCGTTTCTTTGCCAAGTTCGTCGGCTATAAAATGTGCCGCATCCTGAAGTTCTGCGTTATCGTCATTTATACCGGGAATAATTAGTGTCGTCACTTCAACCCATATACCATATTTTTTTATCAATCGTAAGCTATCCAATACCGGCTGTAGTCGCGCGCAAACATATTTTTGATATGTCTCATCACGAAAGGCTTTTAAATCCACATTGACTGCATCCAGGTAAGGATGATATACTTCAAGCATTTCTTTAGTCATATAACCATTGGTAATAAAAACATTAGCAAATCCGTTTTCATGAGCCAAAAGTGAAGTATCATATGCATACTCGAAGAAGATAGTTGGTTCGGTGTACGTATATGCTATACTTTTACAGCCGGTTTGTTTCGCATCTGAAACAATTTGTTCGGGAATGATTTCATCTCCCATGATAGGATGTTGTTCCCGGGACATTTGGGAAATTTCCCAGTTCTGGCACCATTGACAACGAAAATTGCATCCGGGAGTACCGATAGAGAAAGCAGTGCTGCCGGGATAAAAATGGAATAACGGTTTCTTTTCAATCGGGTCCACATAACGGGCAACAGTACGACCATATACTAACGAATAGAGCGCCCCATCCCTGTTCTCACGCACACCACAAATACCGCGTTTCCTATCGGAAATAGTGCAACGATGAGAGCAGAGATTACATTGGACTCTGGTATCGGATAGATTATTATAAAACATTGCCACTTTCATATTCGGATAGCTTTCTTCTACATATCAAACCGTTACTCTGTCTTAAGAGAACATCAGTGTTCGCATTCAACTGTTTCTACCGGCGAATAAAGTGCTTCGATTTTCCGGACTATATCATCGGGAATGTCGGTTTCCGCTGCTTTGATGTTATTCTCAACCTGTGATACTTTGGTTGCGCCGGTAATGACACTCGTTACTGCCGGGTTCCTGAGGCACCATGCAATGGAAAGCTGGGCAGCGGTAATACCCAGATCAGATGCAATCTTTACAAGATTCTGACCCTTTTTCTTGTTCTCCTCAGTCCAGTACAATTTCCTTATAACTTGATTTGTATCATCATCGGCCGCACGGGTTCCCTGAGGGGCTTCCTCTCCCGGTTTGTACTTACCGGTAAGCATACCGTGAGCGAGAGGTGAAAAGACAACATTGCCTATTCCTTCAACCTGGGTAGCAGGGAACAGATTCCGCTCGGGATAACGGTATAGTAAACTATACCGCGGTTCGCTCACACCGATGGGCCGTGCACCGAGCTCGCGAGCAACACGATTTGCGCGAACAATTTGATGAGCAGGCCATTCACTGACGCCCCAGTACAGGATTTTCCCTTGTCGGGCAAGGTCTTCCAGTGCACATACTGTCTCTTCGAGCGGTGTATCGGGATCGGGCCGATGACAGATAAAGACATCCAGGTAATCGGTTTTCAACCGCTTCAGACTTTTATGGCATGATTCAAAAATATGTTTGGCTGAAAGTCCCCTGTCGTTGGGATCATCTGAAATCGGGGCAAAGCACTTTGACAGAATAATCAAGGTGGTGCGGTCATATTCCGACAAATATTTCCCGAGCACTTTCTCGGCTTCCCCAAGGGCATACTGGTCTGCCGTATCAAAAAAATTGATACCGCCCTCATATGCTTTTTTTATCGTATCACGTGATGTTTTTTCATCAAGTTTGAAACCGATCGTGAGATAACTGCCAAGTCCTACAGCGCTGAGCTTGACACCCCATTTACCCATTTTACGATATCGCATGACAACTTCCTTTTTTAATATAAAATATTCATCCTCAATTTCGGATTGTTATATACTTCCGGATTAATGACAAACCTCGGCGGTTTGCCTTCTAAAAAAGCTTTAAGATCATCCATAATCATGTGTCTGATATCCCAACCACCTTCTTCACTGTACCATGCCAGATGAGGTGTCATAACTACATTTTTCGTCTTAATAAGTTCTGAATCGCGGGGAGGCGGTTCATGATCGAGAACATCTAAACCGGCTCCGGCAATCATGCCTCCCTTCAAAGCTTTAATTAAATCGGCAGTATTGATGATTGGCCCACGTGATGTATTGATGATAACAGCGGACTTTTTCATGAGCCGGAAAAGATCGTAATTGAACATGCCGTGTGTTTCATCGGTCAGCGGAACGTGGATTGTCACAATATCAGACTGCTTAAGAACCTCATCGAGAGGCGTACAACTGATACCCAAATCCATCATACGCTCTTTGGAGAGATATGGATCACATACCACCAGTGTTTTCATACCAAAAGATTTCATCTTCTTTAATACAATGCTGCCGATATTACCACACCCGACAATGCCGAGCGTTTTACCCTCCATACGGTAAAGCGGATAAATTTTTGAAAAATCATATTGTTGCCGGCCAATGGAATTTTCCAGTATCTCACGATGAATGTTAATTTTTCTGTAAGTGGCAAACATTAGCATGATTGCATGCTCAGCCACATCTATACTCGAAGCGGTCGCTTCATTGGCAAATATGATTCCATTTTCAGTCGCAGCCTGTACATCGACATTGTCATACCCTATACCGTGCCGCATAATTACCTTTACATTACGCAGACCTGCCATTACATCGGATGTCATCTTCGCCATATTGACAAGAACAATGTCGGCATCTCCAACACTATTGATGATTGTCTCCGGAGATGCGTCTTTAAGCTGATAGCACGAAAAATTCACTCCCAGTTTTGTGCACTCTTCTTCCTCCCATTTGAGATTATTCTCGATATAATCGGTGATTTTAAAAATGGGTCTTGTGCTCATCGTTATTCCTAATCATAAAAGAGTCGTTTCTCAATGCCAATAAACTACTCTTCTGCAATCATTGTTTGTATTTTTTTGATGCTTTTTTCAGCAACGATTTTTTCTTTATTGAAATGTTTAATCATTCTTCCAAGGAACTGCCGCCTTTCGTCTTCACTCTCAAAATTTTTCAGTAATTCACGGGTTTGTTCAATATTCGATTCCACTTCAAAAGGGATTAGTTCGCTGTCATGCCTGACAGCTTCCTGCGGGCATACATCATGACATGTGCCACAACGAATGCATATATCCATATTTATATGTGCGGTACTGTTTCCCATAGAAATTGCATGTACCCGACATTGATCGATGCAAATCCCGCAACCGGTGCAGTCTTCTTGTTTTATCCAGGGCATATTTTACTCCTTTTTGAAAATTCTCAACGCATCTTGAATGGTTCCTTGCCTGAAAATAAGCTCCATACCTCTATTCTGCAGTCTTTCTATCCCTTTCTTGCCAATTTTACCGGATATGATAATGGAACAGTCTTTAAGCAAATCGTAAACGTCCAGTGTTTTCAAATGCTGCATCGTTTCGGAATGGGGATTTGACCTTTCTTCCAAAAAACGTACATTCCCACTTTCATCAACGTCATAGATATATATCATTTTTGCCCGTCCCAACATTCCCCGGTATATGGTTGTTCCGTCGTTTGATGGAACAGCAATTCTTTTTGAAAAAGTAACATTACTCTGCGTCATCTAAATCCTCACATAATTAACTAATGTGGTATTCCCTTGATATGTAATATCAGATGCTCTTTGTCTTCCGAATCATCGACCCAACCATAATTTGCATCATGTTTCACATCCAGGTCATTTATATACGGCTTGATATCTATCAGTGGTGTTCTATCATATGCATCCAAACCGGAAATAAAAATCTCATTGGCGACAATACCTTTTACACGGACGATACTGATACCGATAGGATTTGGACGATCCGGTGATCTGCTTGAGAACACGCCGACCTGTTTGCCACCTACCCATAGAGGAGAAACAAGCATTGACGATGGTTTTGTTGCGCGATGCAAATAATACACTACGTAGATGTATTTGAACTTTTCGAGTTCAATAAGTCCTTCTTCATACTCTTTATCGACAACAATACGAAAGTCGCCCTCGTCCTGATCAACTGGCTGATATGGAGCATTATTTCGATACGGTGTTCG
>JAFGJC010000436.1 GCA_016929305.1 candidate division CSSED10-310 bacterium
CTTGCTTCAATGGGGCCTCATCCTTTCAGATGAGGAAATCAAAGGAGAGAGTTCAATAGTATGGTGTATCACCTGAGCTTCAATGGGGCCTCATCCTTTCAGATGAGGAAATGAATTAATCGCATTGGATATCGTGAAGGAAAGAATTGCTTCAATGGGGCCTCATCCTTTCAGATGAGGAAATAGCCGTTCCCGTTTTTCCTTGTATTTCAATGAAATACGAAAGGTTTTTCGAGAACCGACAAACATTCGATTTTATTATGAGATTTTTCTGCTTTTCACTCGTCATCTGGAAAATTCCAACACCTTAAATTTCAAACATCTTTGGTCATTTTCGAGCGAATCCCGCGAACAATCCGCCACATGACCGCTCGAAATATCTTGAATCGTCAAGATTCAATAAGTATAACCCTTTATCATTCGATTTTCAAAGAGCAATCATCAATATACTATCTGCCCGTGTTCCGGCTCAATGTATTTCCGCCCCAGAGATGTCACGCATTCATCACCCCTGCCCGGAACCGGGCCAAGATCGATAAAGAGGACTTGATCTTTCCCCAGATTCATTTCAGCGGACAAAGCCTGTTCCAACCGCGCCCGTTTCATTGCCGTCAACTCGCAACGGAATACCGAAAACTGAATACGAGTGCCATACGCCTTCATGACATCGGCCACTTTGCGCAAACGTTTATCGTTGGCGATATCATAACTGACAATATAACAGCGGCGCATCATGATCACCGTGTAACAAATGATGGCGGTTTATCGATTTCACCTGCCAAAAACCGACCCAGCAGTCTTGCCTGAACATCGAATATCTGGCGATAGGTGATTTTATATCCGAATACGGGATGAGTAATCGTTTGTGATAGACGTCGTTCGAATGCCTGAATAAACGCAGCGCGTGCAGTCTGTTTCAAGGATGCCGCGCTCAGCCTGGTGATAAAGTCGTCCGGTTTGACGATTCCAGTGTTGATGGCGGTGATTACACACGAATCAGCCACAATCGGCCTGAACGGCTCCATCATGTCCAGCGCCAGGGCAGGTCGACCATAACGAATGGAATGATAAAATCCGAGAAATGGATCGAATCCTACGGTATAAAGTGTCACCATCCACGTTTTGACGAGCAAGCTATATGCCAGTGACATCAACGCATTGACCGGATCACGCGGCGGCCTGCGGTTCCTCCCGTTAAAATCGAACAGCGGAACATTTTTTTTATCTTTCTTCTTTATCATCCTGTGAATATTCGAGAAATAGATTTTTGCCGCACTGCCCTCAAAACCAAGCAGTGTATCCAAACTTTCGGACGCCAGTGCTTTCGAAGCGAGAGATGAAAGTTTCCGCATATCTGTCTGATTTACATCAGTAGCGTTTCGACGAAGCATCGTGCGGCAATTGAGGATTTTATCAGCGATCAGCCTTTGCGCAATCGACAGTCGAATCATCTGTTCTTCGGTTCCGCGGTGCTGAACAATCCTGAGTTCAACGTTCTTATGTCCCAGACCCTGAGTCACACCGTAAAACCATCCGCCGTGTGAAAAGAAACACACGGGTATGCCTGTATTGCATAGTGACTGCAATGCCTGGGTTGAAATCTGTATATTCCCGAATACGGAAAGGCAATTTATTTCATGGATAGGAATATCCTGAACGGTTTTACCTCTATCCCGGATTTTAAGAACGCCCTTGCTTTTGCCGATGCTGAATCCCTGGTGTTGAACATATACCGGAAGTGATTCATCAGCTTTGGGAAGAATCATTCTGGGTGCCGGTTCCGGGACCGGTTCACTATCGTCATGGTGTAAAAAATCCGTTTCATCCGGCAGACAGATACCAACCAGAGAACATTTCGGGCATTTCGGACTGTCATCCAGGGGCGGCGGAATTTTACCTGATGAAGCCATTTCTCGAAGATCTTGTATTGCCTGAAGCGTTATTTCCCGAGTCTCATTATCAATGGGAACCTCGATTCTTTCCCGGCTTGCGACGTAATAGATGACGCCATAATCGACCGCAAATCCATTCTCTTCAAGAATCAAGGCATGCGCACAGATCTGGACCAGATCGGTCTTCCACACACCGTATCCCACGGAGGGTTTAGCGGCATGCTTGTAATCGACGGGGACGGCATTTCCATGATCAATTTCCACTTTATCGATGACCGCAACCAATCCAAGTTCAGGAGCAGACACATATGCAGATTCGACACTATATGATTCCGAATCGTCCTTAGACACCGGCCGGTCGGATTCCGTGGGTGAATCCACTACCCGGTGATCGAATTTCCCTTTTACGACATCGACACTCTCGGCAAATTCCCCCTGTATCCATTCCAAATATGCCAGGCGGGGACAGTAAATAAATTCATTGAGCATTCTTACAGGTATCAGATCTGGCAAATTATCCAATGAATAATCAACAATTCTATGATTTCTTTTAAGATTTTCCGCAAGTGATTCAGATACTTTCCGTTTCTTTGTATCTCCGGATTTAACTTTATATTTCATGACTAACTGCTCGAAACTGACCTAATCCAAAATGGCATGCATAACCCAGTGCTATAGGACCCTGTATTTCCGTTTCGAATTCAATAAAAAAGAATAGTCCTGGCAGATTAGGTCTTTGGTTTCGATTTTTTCTTGTATTGCCGAAATGGATCGATCGAAGCTGCCGTCCATAGACAGTAATATTGTTTAAAGAACTTACAATCTTTGGCACTGGCATTTTTCGATACATCATTTCTTTCCGGATCTGGTAATCAGGCCCATCAATATGAATTCCTTTTTCATCTAATTTGGGTTTTCCATTTCGATAGTACTTCGGATGACGGGTCATGAAATATGGAGTGGCTGAAATCCAGTAACGGGATTTTGCCAGAAACGGTGATTGCCCGATGCAAGAATTCATTCCTCCGAAATCTTCCGCTGATCCTATACCAATCAAGGCAAGAAGTAGATCGTGATCCCCTTCACCCCATAATTTTCGTACTGTTCCAAATGCTTTGATAGCTTTGTCATCAAATCCGCCTTCAGCATAGACAGTTAAATGGTCAATTAACCCGTCACCATCAGCATCCTCGGGCAGAAAAAACGAATGTTTATGATCATTCTTTAAAGGACAACCATTCAAGTCTTTTCCAGAGAATACAACCGAAACATCGTTTGATTCGCGACTTGTTTTTGAGTGAGCCATTAATGCCTGTCTCATTCGTTCTCCAATATATAAAGAATCTGTAATCCGCGGTTTTACCGAAGATGTCAGTGTAAATCGAGCTGTTGTGTACTTAGTCTTTTTAACCTGTCTTACTAGCAATTTCACACGGGCGACATCCGTTTCTTTAACTGAATAGGTTATCCATTGGCTTCCGGGCGGATTGCTCCATCCAGTTTTTTGAAGCTCTGAAGTTGTCATTTGTAAAGCATCCCAAACAGTTTTGGGATAAATTTTTTCCATTTTTTCCCGATCTTTTTCATTAAATAATTGTAGTTCATTATTTCGCCATATAGGATAATTCTGCCAGTTAAAAGGCGTCAATCTTCGAATAAAGATCTTCTGATCTCCATTTGATATATTTTCATCATTATCAAGGCCAATTTTTATTATATTTGGTTTTGGCAAATCATTATCATCCGGTTCGTTCAAAACGGCATGTACCCAGCTTTCCGCTCTTCCCAAGTAAGTCAATCCTCTTAATAGTTTTCGAAGCAGGTTCATTTCATAATCAGATTGTTTTATCCACATATCTTTTATGGATTGCCAAATTACTATCAGCGGTTCTTTGGGATTTAACAACTGAAATGTATCGAAAACCTTATCTGTTTTCTTATCTAGTGGTGTCCTGTATTTCGGCATATAGTGACGTGTATGTCCCTGAGTCGTTTCACAGACATGATATTCCGGAGCTGAACTTAATTTTTCAAGTAGCCGATGTAAACAGCTTTCGTTTCCCGGACATCCTTGTTTGTACCACACCGCTATAAGACTGCGAATGATACGCCAATTCGATGGTGGCCATTCAACCACACCCTCATTAACATGATTATCCCATGGTGTAGCATGGTATTTACCGGTAAGGAAGAAGAATTTTATGGCAAGCATCAACGTTTCCCCCGTAATCCAAAATTACAATTACTTATATAAAACATCCGTCACCGGCGGTGATGCAAACAAACCTTGATTGGTTGCATCATCAATCAAACCAGGAAGTATTGACTCGAGCTCCTGAATTGAGGGTATCGTGAAATCTGATGGCGAAAAAACCACAAGGTCAGACGAAGGTTTAAGATCACAGGCTGTTCGTAATCGCAATCCAGATTCTAGAAATTTCCTTACTTTATACATAGCCAATACTATAAGTAATCTATTGGCAGTCTCTCCTAATCGATAATGAATGATCTGCCTGACATCGAGATTAAAATAAGCGATGATCCTTTCTGCGTTGAATTCTTCGCGATGGAAAGGAACATTTCCAAAACCTTTTCCAGTATCCCCTTTCGGATCAACACGATCAAATTTAACACCACCAGATGGTGCGATATATACATTTTCGGCTTCGATAAAAGATGACAAACTTCGAGAAATGCGCAGGCGACCACCTGCAAGTTCTTTCTTAGCAAGAAAAATTCCATGAAGAACACTACCAACATCATATTTTAGAATGACCTTTACAAAAGCTGCGATATCTACAGCTCCCCTTTCCAGACCACCAAGTTCGGTTTTAAGTTTATCGACAAAAGACTTATCCTGACTTTCAATGATATAGGGTGAATTCAAACGGTGGGATTCGAGAATGGAATTCGTTATCACATTCTCATTCTCAAAAACTCTTACATAGGGTAGTCCCTTTAACACTGGAATCCAATCCGAATTTCCCTCATCCCAGCATATCGCTTCAAGCCGGTTAGCCATTGATTGTGCGGATTCGACAAGAATCATCTGTTTACCATCCGCGGTTGTATATGTTGCGGGGCCCAAATCTGGAAATCCTGTTGGTTGAAACCTAGTCCCCTGAACTGGTTCGAGTTCCACCTGGATCAGCAATCTGTCATAAATGTTCAAGGTTTCAAAGTTCATCATTATCTCCTTTCAGTAAATATATTTCATTTAAACGTTATCCGGAATAATCAAAGCCAAATGCTCTAATTTTCCAATTGATATTTTTGATATGGGAAACAGCAAAGCTGCTGCAGTTCTAAGCGAAACATCTCGAGATTGGAATGTGGTTTTTATTCTAGTCGGAAAACCTGATCCAAATAATCGTCGGTATGCATTTGATATCGCTTCTGCGTATGAACCTGAGTTTAGTTTTTCAATAATAGCTGGCTCATAAGGAATGGTTTTTTCATTTAATCTAAATGGAATAAAACAAAGTTTGAACATTGCATATCCCGCAGGAAGCGGCATCGAGTCCGGAGCTTCATCATCGAAAAATTCGAAATGTTCCCAATCCATTAAAGAAAACGCATGAACAAGCGATGATAAACGATCAAGGCGGACAGATCCTGAAATGAACGATGCAATATCATTCAATGATGCGCTATATTTCCCATATAACGGCAGAGGAAGAATCGATTGTCGTCCAGCATCCATACATCGACGTTTTAATACCGCGATCATGTTTTTTATAGGGTCGGTTGTTCGCCAGACTACCATATTCATGTTGTCATCTTTACGCCACCATACGTGTCCATGAAAACTCATCACAGGCTCTAAATACATACGTAATGATCCGAGTTTGAAATCGTATATAGATGCTATAGCAGCCGCCAGCCTGAATTCGACGGTCTGATCATTGGCCAGTTTCAGCCATTCAATACTCAGAGGTTTAATCGGTTGCAAATATTTATCTCTACTGAATTTTCGAGATCCTGCTATTGCCTGTTCCGCAGCACTGATATTGAACAGCAATTGAATAAAATTTTCCGAATCGTCATGCCTGCAAAACGATATTGCCGAGGATTCAAGATTTCTGAAAGCTGTTCGGAGCGTTCCTGGCGCATTTCTGTCACGTACAGCTCGGCGATAAGCATCCATCCATGGATCTATTTCATCAAGAATTTTTACATTTTTATGATATTTTACATGCCATCGACCGAGTGACATAGCCAAGTAAGACTGACCATTTCTTTCTTGAAAACTGAATCGTTGGAATGCTTCGATCCCACGGTCAACACTCAAGCTAGAAACTGCTCGCGCAAAATCCAAACCATCTCTCACTGGGCGTCTTCCTATCATAACTCTACCTTCCGAAAACAGGTGCTTTATTTCGCTGTACGTTGAAGGTTTATGCCAGATCGGCATCCACATTTCAGCTCTGGAAGTATCATTTTCAGATGCCGACCCGAATCCCGCGTTAGTCGTGGCAACCGTAAACGGATAATTCATGACACCGTACATCGCACTGTTAAGATATCTGTTACAGCTTGTAGCAAAGGTTAGCGCACCTTCCATCATCAGGATGTAATCCCATGGATTGGTATATGCATCAGCCTCGAATCCGAATCCAGCATTAGCCCCGCCAGCAACTCCGGGATTAAACTGTCCGATCGGATTCTTAGATGAAGCAGCAGGAACAGCTGACTCGAACAAAGATGCCTTCAATAAATTATCCGTTCCGTGAACGGGTTGACCCGTTACCGGATCTATCGTCTCGATAATACGCTGCATAAAGTTATTACTGAATTCCAATCGCCCATCATTTCCACCAGTGCCCAACATCGGTGGATAATTGACACCCTCCGATGTCAACAGGTATACGGCATCCAACCATTTGAGAAGCGATTCATGAGCAGTTGATCTTATATCGTTTAATAATCGATTTTTCTCCTGTTTATCCGGCTTTTCCAATATGTTTCGTTTATTGAATAGTTCTGTCAACCAGAGCAATGAATCTCTGTAAATCGAAAAACGGGCATGAGTGGAATTGGCTATTGATAAGAATGCTTTTTTTTGATCTTTCGGGAAAAACCCACTTCCTCCATTCCATGGCGATAAGATCGGTGTCGGAATATATTTAAACAGGAAAAAATCCATCAAATCTTTTTCACTCAGGGACGATAGAATTACAAGATAATTTTTTCTTACGAACGATCGTACAAGTTGTGTGTTCTGCTCAGCCAGTAACCGAACAATTCCAAGCGACTTTAAATAAAAGGCTATTGGCTCCGTTCGGCAACCTGTAAGGTTAATTTCGCGTATATCGTTGTTCATTTATCATCTCCAATCCGAGCTGATCCCCGCCAATCCGCAACTCTAACAAGCATCTCCATATATGCGAGTGCAAATGGTCCAAAATAATTAAGGAGATTTATCATTCTTTGAAGCCAACTTTCGCCTGATTCCCCCAAACCCATCTCCATGACATCAAGTTTTAGTACAATCGGTAATGATTTTATTTTGTCACCCAGATATACTTCAGGGAGTCGATCACCCTCATACACACCTCTAGCGAACCGCCTTCCATCATCAGGGACTGGTTCGTCGGGTAAAGATCTAATCGACATCCTAATTTTACCGTGATGCGATGCAACAAGATAAACAGGAAGGTCATTCAATCCCGACTGCATCATCGCAAGTGCGGATGCGAGCTCATGGCGAAAATGACGACGTATTTTTTTTGATTCGCCTTCCTTGATCCAATAATCCGGTCTTGTATTGATGCTGTCAGATTTCGCCCACATGTTTTCAGATGGCGGCGATGATACATCTTTAAGCATATTTTGAAAAGCGGGATGTGCTTTGCCCAGATCATGCCATCGACAAGCAATCATTAGCTGATCCCAAGGAAATTGAACTGTTTTTGAATGCAATTGATCTTTCAATTTGACCATCGACACTATGACATCGTTTGTATGATCTGTTATGGTCTGCCATTTTCTTGATACACTCCTATAATCCACATTCATGGACTCTGTAAGCGGAAACTGGATTTTCGTAGCGACTGGTTTTACCGAAGTTGAATCACCTGACCATCCCAGTTCCTCTGAATATCCACCTGCTTCACAATGAAGAAGGATTATTTTACCAGGGACTATCGTTTGAAGGTTCAAAGAATGCCAATTGCGATCCAGTGAATCCCAGACATAAGCAAAGTTTTTTAATTTCTTAGATTTTGAGCTAAACCATCTACTGAAAATATTGACGGGTACAGGACAAAGTTCTTCAGGATCTGGTGCTGGAATATCCTGGGAAGGCGGTTGACTTGCTCCTTCTTTATTCCATTCATCCCAGTTCCGCCAGTAAACCTGTATATCCAATGTATCCGAATCCCTGATAAACCTGCTAATATCAATGTCCATACCTGATAATGAAGGTGTTGTGTCAAATAAATCGATTAAATCCTTATGTCGAATCACCGTTGTCGTTTCCTCCAAATAATGAACTTCCGTTGTCGACAAGGTTTCCAGATCAACCCCATTTAACCTATTCAGCACGTTCCGAGCGATGTTCATCTGATCGGAATTATAGGGAAGAGTATATTCATCCACACTGGTATCCACATCAAGCCAAACAACAAGGGTTTCCTCAGATTTATATCTACCTTTACGATTGCATCTGCCAAACCGTTGAACGAGCGACGGCCAGGGTGCCAATTCGGTAAACAAAATTTTTGCATCAATATCCACACCTGCTTCAACAACCTGTGTGGAAATAAAAACACATCCTTTTTCTGAAGGTGATTCATTGAGTTTCTGTTCCACAAAAATTCTCTCAGATGGTCGAAATCTTGAATGAATTAAATAAATTTCCGGGCCATCATTGTGTATTTGCTTTTTTAGCTGTTTGTAAATATCTACAGCACGTTGAACTCTGTTAACAACAACGATAAGAAACGAACGGTTTATATTTCTACAATATTCTAATATTTCTGATGATGCCAATTTAGCATATTCATTCTTATTCTCTTTAGTCAATGCCGTTTTTGCATGTATTATTGGTTTTGCTGCTCGCGTTTTATCTGTAACGGTTTGTATTTGATTGTCGGATCTCGAGAGACTTAACCATAATTTCTTATCTGGATTTTCAGAATCGACAGTCTGCAAAGACTCTTTGCGAATAGTCGCTGACATCCACAATGAATGACATGATACCGCAGGTTTGTGTAATTTCCTGAAAGCTTCCAATTGAAGAGAAGTGGCCAAGCCTGAACTCATCAACTGTATTTCATCAAAAACCCAAAAAGCATCGTTATTCAACAATGCAAAATGAACCGGCCACCTGTACCTGCTCATAGAATAACCCCGATTTAAAGCTCGTGAAAGCAATTGGTCCTGTGTTCCGATGATTATCATGTCATTTTCAGGATGTGCATCCCAATCAAGATCATTGACCTTTATCGATTTTTGACCACCCATTAGTACGTTAACACTTATACCATCTACCGAATAATCATTATACAGGTCTAATCTCTCCAGCCAAAATTCAACACATTTCTTTGTCTGAGACACCAAAACACGCATTGGTAAACAGTAAATCAAACGTCTTGGCGTTTTTTCTCTTATTGCAAGGTTCGAAGTGAATCTCCGTCTCCAAAGCCAAGTCATCACGATTGCAGCTGTTTTTCCCAAACCAGTAGGAATGTTCAAAAAATCAGGAAGGTGTTCTGATTCAGCAAGAACGGTCTGATAA
>JAFGJC010000437.1 GCA_016929305.1 candidate division CSSED10-310 bacterium
ACTCTTTCTGTTCCTCACCCGCCGGGAGCACCTTTGTTCCTTTTATTCGGCCGGATCTTCGCGATGATCCCCTTCAGCAAAGATATTGCATTCAGGACCAATCTATTTTCCGTTATCAGTTCGGCGGCTACGATCATCATCCTGTATTACAGTATCATTTTACTGATCGAGCGATTCAGGGGTAAAACGAAAACGCTTAAAGATCAATTCATTGTATACTTCTCTTCTTTTATTGGCGCAATGGCATTCGCCTTTTCAGACAGCCAGTGGTTCAATGCGGTTGAAACGGAAGTTTATGCCATGAGTACATTGCTGACAGCATTGACGGTATGGTTGGTGCTGAAATGGGATGCCTCGGATATAAAAGGAAAACATGGTGAAAAGTACCTCTTGTTCCTGTTCTATTCTTTAGGCATTGCCGTTGGCATTCATCTCCTGAACATTCTTGCGATCCCTTTTATCGCGCTGATCATATATTTTCGCTATTCAAAATTTGAAATCAAAAGCTTTCTGGGGGTAACGGTTTTGGCCGGAGCGATCTATATGATCATACACAAAGGCATTATTGACGGAACACCCGAAATTGCCAGAATGATCAATATCAATCCTGCAGCCGTTTCTTTTCCTTTGGCCTTGCTGGTTCTGGCGGCATTGTTTATCGCCTTATTCTTTATTTTTGGAAAAATATTCGTTTCAAAACCCATTGCAGCCAAATGGAGCCGTTTGGTAACACTGGGACTGATTCTGATCACGGTCGGATATTCCAGTTATGAACTGATTTTCATACGGTCTTTGAAGAATCCCGGCATTGATGAAAACGACCCCGAGACCGTTTCGGCTGCCGTTTCATATCTGCATCGGGAACAATACGGGCAGCATTCCTGGAGTCGCGAAGACGCCATGGCGCAAAACACTACCAATATGCAGTACGCCAATACCTTTGATTTTTTCTGGCGTTATCAGTTCAAGCGCATGTATGTGCGTTACTTTAACTGGCAGTTTATGGGACGCGCGGAAGGCGGGGGTGTCGGCTGGTCAGGTGCCGGTGTGGACATAAAGCAGCTTTGGGCGCTTCCTTTTCTCTTTGGTATGCTGGGTGCCTTTTTCCATTTTTCAAAAGACTGGAGGCGGGCTTTCCCGGTACTGATACTGTTTATTATGACCGGGTTGGCCATTGTTCTGTATGTGAACAATCCCGACCCGCAACCAAGGGAACGTGACTATTCCTATGTGGGCAGTTTTATGACCTTTGCCATCTGGATCGGGATCGGAGCCCTGGCGGTTTTCGACAGTTTGGATAAATGGATCAAAAAGAAACAATTTAAAAAGATCCTGTTTCCCGTCGTATCGCTGTTACTTATTTTTGCATTGCCACTGAATTTGCTTTTTGCGAATTATGAGTCTCATAGTCGAAAAGGCAATTATGTGGCATCCGATTATGCTTATAATCTGCTAAATTCATGTGAAGAAGGCGCGATCTTGTTTACCAATGGGGACAATGATACATTCCCCCTTTGGTACATGCAGGAAGTGGAGAATTTCCGCAAAGATGTCAAGGTCGTTAACCTGAGCCTGTTGAATACTCCGTGGTATATTAAACAATTAAAGAACGTTGAACCGGAAATTCCCTTAAAATGGACCGATACCCAGATAGAGACCATTCGACCCATCCCCTGGAAGACGCAGGAAGTCAAGGTCGCCGGCATCACTTCAAACATAAAACCAACTTACGGAGGGCAGTTTTTGCGTGTTCAGGATCTGATGATCCTTGAGTTGATCCGGGTCATCAATTGGCAATCGCCTATTTATTTTGCCGTCACGGTTTCCCAATCATCTAGACTGGGTTTTGATGATTATTTGTCTATGGAAGGACAGGTGCTGAAACTATATCCCTACAAAGTTGACAGGATAAATGAAAATAAGATTTTCGAGAATTTCACATCCAACTATAAGTTCCGGAACCTTAACAACCCCGATGTATACTTTTCGCCTAACACCCAACGGTTAATGCAAAACTACCGTACGGCGGCACTTCAGGCAACGATGAAATTTATCGAAAACGGCGAAAATGAAAAAGCCGGTGAACTTTTAGATGTCATGAATGAAAAGATACCCGAATCGATCATTCCTCAATATCATCCGGAACTGACCTTGCAAACCGGACGCCTGATGTTTCAGTTGGGTGACACACTGGAATATCAGCGGCGTATTGACGAAGTGCTGGGACGAGATGACTTGGATGAACGGACGCTTATGCTGATCTCTCAGGAGTTGGTTTACACTCTCGAAGATTACGACAAGGCAGAGAAGATACTCTTGCCCATGTATCGGCAGGATCCCTATAATAATTGGGTTGCCGGCACGTTAGTCCGATTATACAGAGAAACTGGAAATTATACATCGGCTCTGAATATTCTTGGAAGTTGGTTAAAAACCTCTCCTAACGATCATCAGGCACAAGCTCTTAAAACACAGATAGAAGCACTGGCAAATGAATGATTTATGCCTGCCGGGATAAACCCGTACTACAGGTAAAAGAAAAAGTTGCGGTTGTATTACTCGCTTACAACAGCCGTTCTTTTTTAAAACAGTTTATACCTTTTGTATTGAAAACCGATTATCCCGATCACCGTTTGATCATTGTTGACAACGCTTCGACAGACGATACGGCTGATTTTCTGAAACAAGAATATCCCGATATTGATGTGTTACGAATTGATATCAACAAGGGATTTACCAATGGTTTCGTCGAATCGCTGGCATGCATCAAAGCCGAATACTATGCCCTTTTAACATCTGATGTTGAAGTGCCTCCGGGGTGGTTGACCCCTCTGGTCAGAGCATTGGATGAAGACAAAAAGCTGGGAGCCTGTCAACCGAAGATAAAAGCATTCAAGCAACGAGAC
>JAFGJC010000438.1 GCA_016929305.1 candidate division CSSED10-310 bacterium
AACCGAAGCTAATTGCAGAAGAATGGCGAGTCGCAGAGTCTGATAACGATTTTTTTGTTTGACGAGTTTCCAGATTGCCTGCATTACATTTCGCCATTCGGTCATTTTCCGAACACCAAAACTCTCCTGTATCAATTCTTTATTACCAATTCGATTCGGTTTGACCAGCACGAGATTGGCAGCTCTAATTTTTGCTTCACGCAATAACATGTATGGTCTTGCAATTCCCGGTAAATTTCCCGAACCATTGTAGAATGCCTTTAAAACCGATTCCCTGGCTACTGCAAACATGAAGTCCGAATCGTAATTTGAACAGGCATCAATAAAATGCATGATCGCTTGGGGAACAATGAGGGGAACATCTGCGGGAACGACGAATATCTGTTTTTGAAACCGATGTTCCCATTCCAGAAAATAATCCCTGAATGCTGCCTTTTGAAATGAAATACCTTGATCGGAATTGTCAAGAACATGCCTTTCAGCCAGCAGAGTTTCTATTGTGACGCGTCCCATGAACCATTCCATACGTTCATGACGATTTCGAAACTCATTAAATCGTTTCTCAATAAGCTGAATAATGGTGTTTTTGGACAACGTTTCCTGCTGGTTATCATCCATCGCTTTCGCCACAGTAGCGTACAATGATTTTATGATATAGAGATGGCTTTGCTTTTTAATGGGCAGTTGACCGGCAAGAAGCAGTGTGTCAATGGCACGATTAACTGGAAGTGGGTTGCCATCCTTGAATGTTGTCAGGAAACCAGCCCAGACGTTTTCCAGCATTCTTGAACGTTGCTGAATAATGATGATTTTTCCTTTTTCTGTCATGAATGGTTTTAACGTCTCTTCCAGCTCTTCGCGTGGGCCGACAGCGATAATTTTACCGATCTGTTCCGTTTCCAGAAGTGTTCTGAGAACGTATGCAATGAGAGGTTTTCCATCGATGGTCAAAAATGCCTTATTGGTATTTTGAATCAATCGTTTGGGATTTCTATGTGTCCCTGCCAATAAAACCGTATCAATCTTATTCGAATTCATACTTAATAATTACACGTATTGTCCTAATAATATCAAGACTCATATTGCATTCGCATTTGATTGACAATCTGATGCGCCAATCGAGTGGGTTCCGGCAAGCGGTATCCGGCGCAAGACTGAATGACAATCTTGACTGCTGCGTCAAGCGCTAAACGATAACCCTTCGAAACAAATACAGGTTTGACTCCATGTCGCGTGCGAAGAACGCGCCCGATAATTTGGTCATGAAATGTCAGATCGGATTGCGATTTGGCTTTCAGCGTTGGTTCGATGTAAGTGCCCACCAACCTCTTTTTTGCACATCCAATTGAAGGTATGTTCCACAGCAGACCCAGGTGACATGCAATTCCGAAAAATCTAGGATGTGCAAAGCCTTGACCATCAAAAATAATCACATCCGGTTTGACATCCAGATTCTGAAAGGCTTTTGAAGCTGCAGGTCCCTCCCTGAACGTGAGCAACCCCGGAATATAAGGAAATGTCGCATCCATGACAGCCTGGCCCACACCAATAACCTTCAAATCATTAGCATTCAGGATGACCACGGCCGCATACATTTTATTGGTCTTCTTGCTGTAAGAAATGTCAACACCTCCTAATAAATGGACATCAAGATCATCCAAATCAAACACAAGATGTTTCCGTAGAGATTTTTGTATCTCTCTTGCTTCACGCGGTGTGATATTCCAATGGTTTGTGTTATTCGTCATCGTGTTACCTAAGAATATCTAGCACCAAATCAGCTTTCCCCGCAAACCGGTACAACTCACCGATTAGATACAGCGACCCAGTAACGATCACTGATGACACTCTTCTATCATCCTTAAACACCAGGCTTATTGCTTCCGAAATTGAATTTGCCGTCAAGTATGGAACGTGGTAATGCCTGAAAATAGGAATCAGCCGATCCGGTTTTGAAGATCGAGGATTATCGTAAGTTGTCGCCACGAACTCGCTCGCTATCGGCAACAAGGCTTTAATGAAACCGTCTGCATCTTTATTCGTCGGTAAACCCATCACTAGTGTTGCCTTCTGTTCGGGATACATATGGAGAAAACTTTCAGATATTCTTACCGCGGCAGCTGGATTGTGAGCGCCATCAGCAAACAGGTATGGCGATTGATTCGCTTTAAACCATGGATTCAATATAAGTCTTGACAACCGCCCCTGCCAATTCATTCGTTTTAAACCATCGAGCATGTTGTCCCATTCTACTGAAATCATTCCCATTGTCTTCATGTGATGAATAACAGATAACGCCGTCACTAAATTATCCATTTGAAACAAACCGGAAACGGGCAAATACACCTCAGAAAACCTTTTATTGGCAATTGACACATCGAAAACCGATCCTGTTGAAGAGATTTCTTTGATGGTGATGTTGATGTCTTTCCCAGAGGGGATGATTTTTGATGGAAGGCGTCTGGCAATTGAACGTAATGTTTTTGTAACGACAGCTCGCTGCGGTGCAATGACTACAGGGACTTCCGGTTTGATAATTCCACCTTTTTCAGCTGCAATTTGCTGAAGCTGTCCTCCCAGACTTTCGATATGATCTTTGCTGATCGGAGTAATTACTGAAATAACCGGCTTGACGGCATTCGTACAATCCAATCTGCCGCCCATACCGACTTCGATAATATTCCAATCCGTTTCTTGGTGACAGAAATGTAAGAATGCGGCTGCCGTCAAAAATTCAAATGTCGTTCGGTAACCTGCGAATTTATTTTTATGCACATTTTCGAGAACGCTGGCCAAATAGCTTATATGCCTGATAAAATCATCTTCTGAAATAGCCTTTCCCGAAACTCTTATCCGCTCTCTGATGTCAACGAGGTGCGGAGATGTGTACAGACCAGTTTTGTAACCAGCCGATTCAAGCATCACCATAATCATAGCTGCTGTTGAACCTTTTCCTTTTGTGCCGGCAACATGAATCGTCTTCGCTGAAAATTGAGGGTTCCCCAGGACATTTAATATCTCTTTAAAATTGTCGAGATTGTAAGTCTCAGCACTATATTTCACATCAGGTGAACGTTCATAGTTGATGAACTGATAAAGATAATTCAATGTCTCACGCATGGTATTCATAATATCAATGTCCGGTTTTAGTCGGTAATTTGAGATACAGTGTTTCGATGATGGTATCGAGAACCATTTGTAACCGCTGCAGTTTCCAGCTTTGGGAAATTAGTGGCAGATGGATGAATCCCACGGGTACATCCATGTCTTCGGTCAATATCAACATACGATAAAATAACGAATTACAGACATAGGTTCCTGCGTTATGGGAAATACGGCAGGGCAATCCCTTTTTTATCAGACTGTTCGACAGAGTTTTCAACGGAAGATTACTCCACCGCAAATCAGGACCACCCGGTTCGATGATCATGTCTTTTGCCTCAACACCATCCTGATCAGGATGACGGCTGTTTTGAATATTACGGGCGCAACTTTCAAGATCTATGGTTCGGGATGATACTCTCATACCAAACATCAGCACAGCCAAAAGATCGGTTTCTTTTTTCAACGTTTTAACAGTTTCTTCACATTCCCTGTAGGTTACTCCTATAATCCTCCTGTCTATTTCAATATCGGAAAAGTGAATATTGGTATAGCTTTCTAAAAGGATTTGTGAGGAGTTCAACCGATAGGATAAAAATGGCTTGAATGCCGTGAGTAACAGCCGTTTAGTATATCTTTTCACCGTTCCCTTCGAGTTCATCATTCGGGTTCATTGTTTTCCGCAAACTGCCACTTTAAAAGAATACGAAATAAATGCAAGAGGATTGTTAGTGATCATTCAGACATGATTCCCACTGAACCGGCTTGAGGTTTCATCAATAACCAATTAAGGTTGATTCCGGTATTGGAGGATTTTATGAAACAAATAAGTGTTCAGACAACGCAACGAGAATGTCTTATTGATATTACATCCAAGGTCTCAGAAGTTGTCAGGTCCATTGATAAGACAAATGGCATATGTATCGTGTTTGTACCGCATACCACGGCGGGTATAACAATTAATGAAAATGCGGATCCAGATGTAAAAAAAGACATTCGGGACACATTATCGCGACTTATACCGAAAGGAGCCAACTACCGGCATCTTGAAGGTAACGCTGATTCACATGTCAAAGCTTCGTTAGTCGGCGCTTCAGTTACAATCATGGTTGAAAACAAAAATCTGATGTTAGGAACTTGGCAAGGTATACAGTTTTGTGAATTTGACGGTCCGAGAAACAGGAGCGTTTTGATTTCAGTTTTTTAAAGAAGTCGTTCATTTCAGCCTATCTGGTATCAAGATTGCTTAATTATAGTTTGGGGGAGAATTAAAAAGAGGAGATAGTCATGCAGCGTGTTTTTCATTGTATTGTATCCGGTATTTTTATGAGTATTTTGTTATTCCTGCCAGCTACTATCCATGCCATATCACTGTCCCTGGAAGAGGTGCAACAGGATATTGAACAGAATAATCTGTCGTGGATTGCAGATAAAACAGCCGTTAGCGAATTGAGTGATGCTGAATTTGAGCAATTGCTTGGTCTTACCCCGCCAGCCGGCCTGATCATAGAACTTCCTGAAACTGACAGGAATGGCGTCTCTGGAGATCGAAGCAGTTTTGATTGGCGGGATTTCGGTGGCGTATCGCCAGTAAAGAATCAAGGAAATTGCGGCAGTTGCTGGGCATTTTGCCTTGTTCACATGTTGGAATCCCATGTTATGATTTATGATGGTACAACTCCTGACTTGTCAGAGCAGCAACTCGTCAGTTGCAATACACAAGGCTACGGCTGTAATGGCGGATGGCTCGACGCCGCATCCTATTTTGTTAATCCAGGCATGGCAGAAGAATCGTGTATGCCGTATCAGGCTTCGGATGTACCCTGTCAGGCTCAAAGCTGCACGAAGATTGCTATCGCCGACAGTTGGGCTTATACGGGGGACTCGGTAAACGATATCAAAACAGCACTGGAAGACGGACCTGTTGCATGTGCCATGTATGTTTATAATGATTTTTCATATTATTCCGGCGGGTGTTATTCCCACGGCACGGCATCTTCAGTCAATCATGGCGTTTTGATTGTGGGATATGACGACAGCGATTGCAGCGGATCGGGAGCTTGGATTGTTAAAAATTCATGGGGAACGAACTGGGGTGAAAATGGATTTTTCAGAATAAAGTACGGTGATTCAAACATCGGTTATGGTGCAACCCGAGTTTTTTATACACCTTCCTATGCACCTCGGTTAGCGATTTCTGATTTTATGTTTGACGATTCAACCGGTGGTGATGGTGATGGGATAATCGAACCCGGAGAAACGATACAGTTGCGGATCACCTTGGGCAACTCCGGAAATGCTTCTGCAACCGGCGTCGGTGCTATTCTGTCGTGCAAACAGCAGATTACCATAGATGATTCCTTCGCAACCTGGCCAGATATATTACCCGGCTATCAACAGGCATCGCAGTCCCCTCATTTTACACTGACGATACCGCAGGATTACCCACAAAACTCACGGATAGATTTCACTCTTGATATTTCATCGAATGAAGGCAGTTTTGAAGACTCATTGACATCGTTTTGCGGCAATGTCGAAGTTCTCTATGCGAATGGTTTTGAGAGTTCAAGTGATGATGGTTGGGTTCATGGAGAAGTCGAAACACAAGATGACTGGCAACGTGACAGACCATATGGTACATGCGAATGGGATCCTGATATCGCTTATGAGGGATCGAAAATCTGGGGAAACGATTTGGGACCTGAAGGCTGGAATGGTGAATATAAACCGAATGTCAGTAACTATTTGAAATCGTGCCCGATCAGCGCTGGCGATTATGATGAAATACACCTCACGTTCAGAAGATGGCTGAGTGTTGAAAACTATACAAAAGATAAAGCAGAGATACTTCTGAATGATTCCATCATTTGGCATAATCCCGAATCAAGCAATCTCATCGATACTGAATGGCAGTTAATTGATATTGATATCACCGATTATCTCGAGAATGTATCCATGTTTGATATCACCTTTCAACTTAACTCGGATGCGACGGGGAATTATGGTGGATGGAATATCGACGATTTTATTATCACCGGATTGAATCATGCATTTCAGGAACCGACAGCAACTCCACCGCCAACACCAACACCCACCGGTGAAACGGGAATCTCTCTGGTTTTTCTGCAACCGAAAGAAATTTATTTGCCAGATGACAAGTTTGGTCTGACACTTTCCATCGAAAACAGAGGGCCGCAAATCAAAACAGATTGTTACGTGTTTATTGAATTGTATAACTCCTACTTTTTCTATCCCGAATGGCATGAATCCCTAGATTGTCGGACATATCACTTTGCTTCTGATTCGGAATTTCTGATTCCGGTAATATCATTTGATGTTCCGCAAGATATGCCCCCCTGCGGTCCTTTCTATGCATATGCTGTACTCACGAAACCGGACACGTATACGATTATTGGGACACCTGAAGTTACCAGTTTCGCATTCTCAAATTGACCGCGTTTTAGCATATTGGCACACAGAACTGGGTGACACACCGAGTAATTTGGCTGCCTTTCTGATATGTCCTTTGGACTTGTCAAGTGCATAGTCATATATCATTTTTTTAATGTGATTGAAGTCTCTGCCCTGGAGTAATTTTTCCAGCAGCGCATCATCATTTGCCGCTCCATATATTTTTCCGGAATCAATAAATATATCCCTGCAACCGGAAGCAATCCGGTAAAGCAGTTGATTTTCCAACTGCCGGATATTGCCGGGCCAATGATATGTTTGCCATTTATCTATCTCGTCTTTGTCAAGAGGTAACGGTCCGGAGCCTCCGTGTCGCCGGTAAAGATGAAGCAACAGTTCCGGTATATCCTCCGATCTTTCCCTGAGCGGTGGTATTTGAATGTTCAAACCTGCCAAACGATAATAAACATCCTCGCGGAATAAACCCTGGGCAATACGTCGAGTCATATCTGCATTGGTCGCTGAAATGATCCTGACGTCGATATCAATTTCACGGATTTCACCAACAGGACTGATCTTTCGTTCCTGTAAAGCCCGAAGTAGAATGGGTTGAACTTCCGGAGGAATTTCTGCAATTTCATCCAGAAAGAGT
>JAFGJC010000439.1 GCA_016929305.1 candidate division CSSED10-310 bacterium
AGATTACCCCCACACTCCAAATGGCGGCAATGGATCCCCAGTGGATGGAGACTTATCTCGAAAAAAATCCGGGATCAATAAAAGCGGAAAAACTTCAGGACCGGATATTAATCACGGCATCAACGGACGAGTTACAGGCATTCTTTTTGAAACATATTAACGATGAGGGGTTATTAGGCGAATATTCTGATCTGAGAAAAATGCCGGAAAAGACACCTGATAATTCCTGAACACTCGTATTGATTTTGCTGAGGACGCGATAAAAGAAAGGTTTTGAGTAAAAATCTGTGGAAAATTTTCGCAGTTCCAGTTATGGTAATTTTTGGGGAAGGATTGTTCAGGGAGTGTGTTTTTGCTGAAATTGCATCATACATATGATTTTCAACAAAGCTCCTGATAACAAACAACCGGTCCGCTCCTGATGAGGTGCCATAAATCGGGAACGGGCAACTAAGTTATAATGGCATGTATTTTTTCGGAGGTTGAGCGTAAATGAACATTTATGTTGGAAACTTACCCTACCGCTTCTCTGAAGCAGAACTTCACACAATGTTCGAAGCTTATGGAGATGTGTCATCGGCAAAAATCATCACGGACAAGATGAGTGGCCGGTCAAAGGGATTTGGATTCGTCGAGATGCCCAATGACGACCAGGCTTCGGAAGCGATTGAGAATCTCAACGGATATGAAATCAATGGTAGGAGTTTAAAAGTAAATGAAGCCAGGCCGCGCGAGGATAATCCGCGCCGGGCACCCAGACGACCATCTGAATAACAATTTCTGACACTTTACGCTTACCATATCATCACGGATCTGTCACAAATTTCGGGCATATGATTACGGATGAAGGTGCTTTTTATACCCGACATCATAATCTACATAAATGTTCCAGTCAGCGCCATCCCGTGATGCTTTTTACCGGTGGTATTCCGTACCATTATGTGCTAGAGATTGAACGATATGAACCGTGAAAAAATATCCATACTTGTTCCCAGTTACAATGAAGAAAGACACATACGTCCATGCCTTGAGGGGCTATTGTGGGGTGACGAACTTGTCGTCGTTGATTCATTCAGCACTGACATGACACCTGCGATCGCCCGCGAATATGCGCATAGAGTTATTCAGCATGAATATATAAATTCCGCAGCCCAAAAAAACTGGGCATTGCCGCAATTGACGTATGACTGGGTGCTGATCGTCGACTGTGATGAGCGGATTACTCCAGAATTACGTGATGAAATTCAAGCGATTCTTGAAAACCCCGACCGTCTTGACGGTTATTATATCTATCGAAAAAATCACTTTATCGACCAACCGGTGAACTACTGCGGCTGGCAAACAGACCGATGCCTGCGTTTGTTTCGCAAATCTCTTGGAAAATATGAGGATAAGGAAGTTCATGCTGAAGTTATATTGAATGGAAATGTTGGGCATCTTAAAAAAAGGATGCTGCATTATACCTTCGACAGTTTCGAACAATACATGAAAAAATTCGACAGATACACGTCACTGGCTGCTGTCGACCGTAGCAGACGCACCCAAACCGTCCGCTGGTATCACCTGACACTCAGACCTGCATTCCGATTCTTCAAGCAATATATTTTGAAGCGCGGTTTCCTTGATGGAAAGACTGGACTTATTATTTGCATTCTTGCGGCATTCAGTGTCTTTTTAAAATATGCCAAATTGTGGGAGCTTCATAAACGCAAAAAAACGCCCGCACAGACACCTCCGACAAAAAAGTAATGATCATTAGCGAACGGCTTGGAAAAGGAATTCGATTGAAGGTACAGCTTATTATGCTGTTCGGCACCATGGATTTAATGAAAGAAAAAGCTTTGTAGTATTTGCGAGGAGGCAGAGTATATGTTCAGATTACGCCGTATTTTGGATGATGTGACACCAGCCAATCGAGCTGCGATGATACAGGTCCAGCATATACTTTCTCAACAATTTGAATCACTTCAGCAGGATAACATCGAACGGATACCTTCATTATTACGTAATCCCTTCATCTATTCATTTCGATCGCTTCTTTATATCGCTGAAACCTATGGGGGACAAGTTCTTGGATTTGCTCTGATGTCACATGATCCTGATCTCAAATTCTGCTACCTGGATTATCTCGCTTCTGGTAAAAAAGTTACCGGAAGAGGTATCGGTGCAGCTCTTTATGAGCGTGTGCGTGAAGAAGCAATGATTCTGAATACTTTGGGATTATTTTTTGAATGTCTTCCAGATGATCCCGAGCTTTGTGGTGACAATGTTATCTTAAAACAAAATGCAGCCCGATTGCGCTTCTATGAAAAATACGGCGCATATCCTATCATCAATACTCGATATGAAACGCCGATATCTCCTGAAGATGACTGCCCGCCCTATCTAGTCTTCGATAATCTGGGACAATCGGTGAAGCTTCACTCAAAACCACTCAAAAAAATCGTCTCTGCAATCTTACATCGCAAATACAAGAACATCTGCTCACCAGAATATATCACAATGGTTATGGATTCCATAAAGGACGATCCGGTGAAGCTGAGAGCTGCAAAATACATTAAAATCAATCCAGACGATATACCCTCAATTGATCAGTCCCGTAAAATTCCTCTGGTCGTCAACGATAAGCATGATATCCATCATGTTCGTGAGAAAGGATATGTCGAAGCACCCGTAAGAATCAAAGCCATCCTCTCAAAATGTAATCCATCCGGATTATTCGAGCATTTTTCACCGGTGGAATATCCTGAGAAACATATCCTGGCAGTTCACGATCGATCTTTCTACAGTTATATAAAACGAGCGTGTACTAACCTTGAACCGGGAATATCCATTTATCCTTATGTTTTCCCTGTCAGGAATCAAACAAAACCGCCACGGGAGTTGGCTGTTCGCGCC
>JAFGJC010000440.1 GCA_016929305.1 candidate division CSSED10-310 bacterium
AAGAAGATCCTGGAAGTGCTGGGTGATCTCGATCAATATCCCGACCAGTCAAGTGCTTTTGAATCATGGGATATTTCTGAAAGGCAGTCCAAATTTATTGTCAATTCCCTCAGGGTTTACGAATTCTTCGGCTACGACTGGTGGATACCTTTTTGGGATAAGGAATTCATGGATTATTGGTGCCGGATAAGGCCAAAAAATAGGCTTAACCAATCGCTGTATATCAAGTTAGTCGATAATCTGGCAAAGGAAATGGGTGTTGTAATACAGGAAAAAGGGACCAAGGGGTTATTCTCTAATAAGAAACTGATCTTTATCGCAAAGTGGGTATTGCCAGAGGAGATCAAAAACTGGTTGAGAAAGAAAAAGAGGCTTCATTCTTATAAGAACGATCCAATGGGTTGGTATGGGATTCACGAGGATGGATATGTTATAGAACAGATTAAAAATGGGGCTTCGATGATAAACTCTCTTCTGGCAGTGGACTACATAGATGAATTAAATATCAGCAAGCCTCAAGATTAGTTCTTTTGTTCTCTTTGATTTGGAACAGGGCAAAGAACTTCCCCTTATCGAACGCCCGCTGATAGTGATGGAAGGCACCCTCTTAGGCAAGAACTACATGAACCTGTCCCACGAAAAAGCCTTGGCCCATGCGAAAATGCTGAAAGGTCATTGCCGCAAATACGGAGGAGATTTTACCCTCCTCTGGCACAACAGCTCCTTCCAATCGGAAAGGGATTGGGATATTTACCAGCAGATCTAAAAGTACTAATCTTGCTTTCGCGGATTGGAGGTTCCCTTTTTGAAAGAAAAACCAAAAAGATATCTGCCAGCAGAAGATAAATTTCTTGGCTACGCCTTCCAGGCTTTGGGAGATCATTACAATTCGTGGGAAGAGTTCCAAATGAAGTACAACACGATCCAAACGGATGACGACAAAGAGAAATTTCTTGAGATTGCTTCTTTCTATCTATTCCTCGTCAAAAATGGGCACTGGGAAGTAAATGTCGATGGTTCCGATTCATACGTTGATTATTTAGACCACAGCTATAAATTCATCGCTCTTTTTTCCCTTATCGAGTCTCTTATGTCAGAGGATTTTCGTGATTTCTTCTCATACTTGAATAAAAGGGACGTTTTCCCAATATGTAAGGAACAACTTAAAATGCTCTACGGTGAATACAATAAACAATACGGTTCTATTCAAAATTGCAGTAAGTTCTTCGAGCAATTTGCTCCGAACTCGACAGGAAATTTAGCTAAGAACCTCGAAATCAGAGGAAAGCGCTTTCTTCCTGAACAAGTAGCAAAATTTCTTTACGAGATTAGATCGAAATTCATTCATGAATGCAGATTAGTTTTGGAAACATCAGAAAACCCAACACTAAGCAAGCGCCAAAACAAATCAGTTCTTTCAAACATGACTTTACCCAATCTCATGGAATTATTTGAAGAGGGGCTGATTAATTATTTCGGTTTAGCGTAACTTTCACGCCCTTAAAGGAGGAAGCCAAATGAGTGGGATAAAAGTAAAGGACCCAACAAGTTTCTGTTCTTCCTTTATTCAGCAATACTTCAAAAATGGACTAGGTGGAGGATGGACAAAGCGAGATGTCGATGTCCTGGTTTTCTATCTTCTCCTCCAAGACGGAAGGTATAGCCTTCCGAGAGATATCTTCAAAGCATGTAGGGAGTTGAAGCTTACAGAAGCAAAAGTACGCCGACTATATCAGGATGCTCAGATTAGATACATGCAATATAGCGAAGAAGAGGCCAAAAAAAGATTTATCGAAGTGGTAGAGTCTGGAGCAATTGAAATGAAAGACAAAAGAATAACATTCACAATTCGAGAACCCTTGCTTCGCCAGTATTTCGAGGAATGGGTCGCTAACGAACAGGGATTTGTAGATAGTTCTTTTAACAAGAATCTTGTGATTTTGAGCGTTGATACATTTACACGAGTGCTGGATCATATTGCAAACCCTGATATGCCGGTAGATAGAATAAAGGATGATTTAAAAGAAAAGGAAAATATCGAGATATCTAAAGATCCCCATGACAGAAAAGGCTTGATTGGGATATTCGTTGAGGAATTTGTAAAATCAGCGGGGAAGGAAAGCGGAGCCTGGTCGATTAGAGCAATCGCTTTTACTTTAAGGTCGATGATCTTAGGGTAGACTTCGGTTTTCTCTGGCATAACTGCTCCTTCCAATCGGAGAGGGATTGGAATATTTATCAGCAGATCCTTGAACCCTAATTTCGCTTTCTCGGATTGAAGGTTTTCTTTTTGAAAGAAAAACCAAAGAGATATCTGCCCGCAGAAGAAAATTTTCGGCTACGCCTTCCAGGCTTTGGGAGATCATTACAATTCGCGGGAAGAGTTTCAAATGAAGTACAACCTGGATTCCCAAGCGATTATACCAATGAACATTTCGAGATACTTGGTCTTCCTTTCCATTACTCCACTCATTTCTCCAGTCTTTTAAGGCAACTGGAAAGAAATATGGGACCATTCTTGATTTATAGGGGAAAAAATGAAGTCAGAAATGCAGTAGTGTAAAAACTGTGGCAGGGAAATTACACTACATCTGCGCACTTTTGCAGGGAGGCGCATGATCGATGATCAACATCCTGAAAACGAGTGACAAGTTATTGCTCAGCTATATTTCTGAACAATACGGTTCTGGTTGGATTGACAAAAAACTGCGAGAAGAAGGCCAAGTCACAATAATTCGTACTTTCACGTTTCGTTCTGGAAACCTTTGCGGTGAGATATCGGACGAAGAAGCCAGGGATGATGAATTCTCCTCTCGCGACTTCATCCTAGGCGTGAGCGAAGGTAAATACTATCGGATTGACCGAAGCATCCTTGGCTTGAAACATGACTTGATGCTTGCCAAGGAAATGCCCATAAACCAAAAGACCTTCGTTGCCGAACGTAACATTTCCGTGTTCCGTAAAATAGACGATTTGGTTGATGAGCCGATAATAATAGGCGGAGAGGATATCGAGAACTCCATCCCTTTTGAAGAATTCCAGGAATTGCTAGATAATTTTCCAACATCGACAGAGATGATGCATTACTCTCGAGCTAGAGTCTCAAGGGTATTGAAAGATTATTTTGAGACCATGACCGATGCCCAGAGGAAACTGGAAAATTATCTGAAGAAGAAAACAATAATTGAGTCGGCATCGCCGATCGAACCCCTATTAGATTATGAAGTCCAAAAATATGTATATATCCGAGGCTCAATAGAGAAAATGCTTGAAGATGCGGAAGCGTACTCTGAGAAAAAATGGCAAGATAGGATAGTCGAATTTCTGTTGCTGCTGTTTCCGAAGTACATAAAGGTGCTAAGGGAATTGCAGGTAAAGGATTATTACTCAAAATCCACTGAGACTAAAAAACGATATTTAGACCTGGCGCTTGTGGACGTAAACGGAACGATCGACATCGTCGAGATCAAGAAACCCTTTGCCAATTCTCTCCTCTCCAGAGGAAAGTACCGAGAAAGCTATTATCCACGCAAGGAATTATCAGGGGCTGTCATGCAAGTCGAAAAATACCTTTTCCACCTAACAAAATGGGGCCGCGAGGGGGAAAGGGAAATACAGAAAAAACGAAGATCCGAGTTGCCGGGAGGTCTTGAAATAAAAATTACCAACCCGAAAGCAATGATCATCCTGGGGCGGGACAGTGATTTTGCCAATGACCAAAGGTTCGATTTCGAAATCATGCGTCGAAAATACGCGAACGTGACCGATATCATGACCTACGACGACCTTCTTCGCAGGTTGAACAGTACCATAGAGATGATCCAGCGCCGGTGCTCAGCCGCTGGGAGGGAAAAGAATACAATGTGATTTAGTGTGCCCCGAGGGTGCACAGTTCAGCGAAAGGAGAATTCCAACACTGAGGATTCCTCTTTGCAACTTTCTCATTTCAATTTTTAGAAAAGAATCAAAAGAAAGTCCGAAAAGTTAATATTTATCTATCTCCTGCCTTCCCGGGAATTTAATATTTCTGCGATCTTTTCACCGGCTTCCCCATCCCCGTAAAGGCCCTCCGGCTTCTTTTGCGTTGTAGGTTCATAATTCAGTGCCAGGTCAATTATCTTTTCCCTGTCCGCATCCACCAGGGTGTTCCATCCGGCTTCAACAAGTTCAATCCAGCCAGTATCGGGCATCATGACCAGGGCTGGAACATCCGCGAAGTATGCCTCCTTCTGCAGACCGCCGCTGTCAGTTATTGCCATTTTTGAACCAACAAGAAGCGACATCATGTCATGGTAGGAGAGCGGCTCAACCAAGAGGATGTTTTCTGTAAGGGAACGAAACTCGTTCGTTTCAATCGCCTTTTTTGTCCTAGGGTGCAGTGGCATGATGATCGGGATTTCTCTAGAAATATCTCCAAAAGCATTAAGGATTGAGCGCAGCCTGTCAGGATCGTCTGTATTGAAGTCCCTGTGAAGGGTTGCAAGGATAAAGTTTTTCTCCTGGAGCCCAAAGCGGGCAAGAGTTCCATCAACATCCAACTGGGGCCGCATTTTCAGGAACAGGTCGTACATAACGTCACCGACGAAATGCACACCTTCTGTAATTCCTTCCTTCTTCAGATTTTCAACTGCCTTTTCCGTTGGGCAGAAAAGCAGTTTGGAAATATGGTCCGTCACGACCCGGTTGATCTCTTCAGGCATATCCTTGGGGTGCTGTCGAAGGCCCGCTTCAACATGAGCGACAGGAATCTTAAGTTTTGCCGCGACCAGGGCACCGGCAACAGTAGCGTTAGTGTCACCATAAACAAGAACCATATCAGGTTTTTCTTTGCTTAAGGTCTCTTCAATGCGTATCATGGCTGTCGCCGTCTGAAAGGCATGTGTTCCCGATCCAACTTCAAGGTTGTAGTCGGGTTCCTTGATAGACAATCCCTTTACAAAGACATCGGACATGTTGGCGTCATAATGCTGCCCGGTGTTTACGAGGACTTCGTATATGCCAATATCCCTGATTGCAGAACCGACAATTGCTTCCTTGATGAACTGTGGGCGTGCGCCGATAATGCTGATTATTTTCATGATCTCTCCTTTGCAATCACTTCTTCGAAGAAGGATTTAAGTCGTTTCATCTTAACCGTCCAATCCAAATTTTGTGTTGCGAATTCTCTCATTTTTTCTGGGTGCTTTTTATCGTCAAGGATCTTTCCCGCAAATTCTAAAACCTCTTCAATGTTTATGGGGCTCTCATCGGCCGGGACTTTCAGTCGGTAAGGGAAGCTATCAGGGAAATCCGCGTCAATAGGGCTATAGATGAATGGAATTCCTCTTGCGCAATATTCCCGCACTTTCAAGACCGAACTTTCAGTAAGTCCCAATCGATGGATACCCAGGCTACCTACCGCTATATGGCATTTGTCGAAAAATTCGTCAAGATCTTTGCCGGTCTTGAATCCGTGGAAAATTACTTGCTCTTCCAACGCTTTTTGTTTTACCAATTCTTGCAATGACTGAATTGCAGGACCATCACCAACTATGTGTAGAAAAACTTTCTTGTTTCCAGAATTGGCAATCCCCAAAATAAGCCTGTCGAGCCCGTGCCATTTTGCAACCTGGGCGACACAAATAATTTCAATGTTTTGACCATTGAAAACAGGAGGTGTCCTCAAAGGAACTGAGGTAACTTCGATACCATTAGGTGCAACGAAAGCGGGAATTTCCCTTCCGGCCTTTTTTTGTTCATATTGGCAAATTTCGGATGTTACACTGGTGATTGCGCTTAAATTATATCTTAACTTCCCCCCCCAGAAGAGTTCCGAAAGAAGAGGAAACATGGCGTGATTTACCCAAAGTTCTTCAATTTCCTTGGTTTGATGTTCGGTAATAAAGGTAGTTTCGGGGAATTGGTGGATAAGCTTTAAAAAGCCTGCATCAGCAAGAGGATAGCGAAAATAAACAACATCGGGGGAAGTTTCTCTCAAAAAATGGGCGACTGCCTTAAAAATTTCCAGTCGATAAAAGAATTTTTGTAACGGGTTCACGGATTTCGAGACTTGGGGAAAGTAGATACAAGAACTTTCGAAGTCCTGATTCAAGGGTATTCCGTTGGTATTAATAAAAGACGATATTGCAAACAAACTAATCGTGCACCCATTAGAACTTAAGGCATTAGCCTGAGAAAATATTTTTTTTGCCACCCCAGGAAGTTTTATGGTGTCAAGAGTTATTAAACAAATTTTCAACTTTTCACCTACCAATTTTTTTGACGATCTTGTTAGTCATTTCGCAATAAGACTAAAAGAAAATCTTTAGTGTTTTACCCTGAGAAAGGAAGGTTGCAGCGGAAAGGAGCAAAAAATAGATTATTGTAAAAAAAATAAAATTTGAATAATAAAAAAACTGTACAAGTCCACCGTTTAAATCGAAAAGCGAAAGAATAAAAACAAAATAACCTAAATTAAGAGGATTTTTGGGCATATTGAGGAAAAAAAGGTAAATGCATTGTAGGAAAAAGCCTACGTAAAAAGTGGAAATAAAAACCCCCCAAAACCCAAATGAAGTCCAAGCTTCGCTCACAAAAAGCGAGTTCATAACACCTGCTGCTTTTAGCTTTACCCAATCTGGGTCAGCGTATCTATAAATAACTTTCATGCTTCTTTCTTTTTTTTCTACCCCGCATAGGCTGGCTATTGTTGATGGAAGCATAGGGCCTACGCCGGTAAAATTTTCTTTTTCAGGATAAAACATAAAACTTTGATAAATTCCAGAATTTGAGCCGAAAATGATTCTTCCCAGGGGGCCTTGATTGATGTTAAGGAGTAAGTTTGGCCTATCTTTGTATCCCATGACAAAAAGATATAAAACAATAATTAAAGCAAGGATAGCAAAGCCAAGGCGAAGGATACTCTTAAGGCTAATTCTGCCCTTAATTAGGATTGACAGAAAAGCGAGAGACAAAAAATATTCTAAAATCGGTCCTTTCGAAAGATCGTAAGTTAGAATGAATGATGCCATAACAAAAAGAAAGCAGAAAAACAAGAAATCGTAAATTTCCCCTGTTTTTTTCCAATAGCAGAATGCAATTAAGGAAAGAAGTTTTGTCAAATCTTTTGCAATAGCGTGTCCGATAAAAAAAGGTATCCCGGAACCTTCGTTTGCGATTATCCGGGCTTGGGCAAGTTCAAGAGGTGATGCTCCTCGAAGTAACATCAATAATGGATAGTGAGGAGTTGTTTTAACGTAATAAAGGATAGAACCAATGGAAACAAATGCAAGCAAAACCAGAAGTAGTTTAATAAAAATATCTTTTTGAGAGTATACTTTTTTAATCGGGTTAGCAAGGTAACAGAATAACTTTCTTTTCACGTCGGGGCATCCGAGAGAGTAATTTGTGACTATCATGGAAATGGGAAGAAAAATCAAAACAAACATGACAGATGACCAAACCCTGAAACGAATTTCAAAAGGGATATTTGCCATGGAGGGGATATCTTCTAAGAAGAACAAGGCGAGAACTACTCCAAAAAAATTTTGGGATATCAAAGTATAATAGT
>JAFGJC010000441.1 GCA_016929305.1 candidate division CSSED10-310 bacterium
AACGCCCATTCTACCACACGGCCAAATTTACTGTGGTTTTCGTTTCCGCTGAGTGTCCAACTTCATTTTACAATCGACCTATGAAAAATATCGACATTTTGAATTTTAGATGTTTTCTGAAACATCTCTTTTGAAAACAAATACAGCAATGTTTTGATGGCAAAAGCATGAGTAATAATTAAAACATTCGAAGAGTTCAATTTCAGATGATTATTGCCTGCTTCTATAAAAAACTCTTCCAGCCTTTTTGTGATTATATGAAATGGCTCTGCCATACCTGTAGTATCGGTTCTATAAATAAAATCGCAAACTTCCGGTAGATGCAAATTAAGCTCCGTAAAGTTATATCGTTTCGGAAACGCATTCATGGCACTAGATATAAATTTATCGTTATTCTCGGCTTCCCAGCAGCCTAAGCACCATTCTCGAAGCCTGTTATCAGGCACTATTGGCAAATCTTTTTGCCCTTTTGCCGTTAATATAGTCTTAGCAGTTAATATTGCTCTAGAGGTATCGCTGGAATAAGCTGCTGAAAAATGAATACTATTTAGTTTTTGTCCCAGTTGCTTGGCTGTGTGCATTCCCTTTTCTGTTAAAGGAGAGTCAACCCAACCTTGGGCTTTGTTTATAAAGTTAAGTAAAGTTTCCCCATGTCGAGTAACATAGAAAGTAACTATTGAATCCATAAGTATACTCCTTGTAGTAATAAATTTTTACCAAGATGTAACATGGTAATGAGTCGGTAGTCTTCTTAATGAGAGTGTTTTCTCTCTTTGTAATCGAGATACCCTCCTCAATCCCGGTTGTCATTTAACAGCAGTCCTGTTTCTCTATCGCTCTCCAAAAACTCGAGAGCCACCTGTTCATCGAGTGGTTTGCTGATCAAGTACCCCTGTGCTTTATCGCAGTCGTGATTTCTTAAGTACTGAAGGTGGATTTCCCGCTCAACTCCCTCGGCAATAACGTCGTGCCTCATCCTATGTGCCATTGAAATAATATCGCCGGTGATAGCCTCGTTATCATTTTGGTGTGAAAGCCTTTTAATAAAAGATTGATCGATTTTCAAATGGCTGATATTCATATCACGTTCCCGGGAAAGTGACGAATACCCTGTACCAAAGTCATCTATCGCTATCTTTATACCCAAAGCTAAAAGTTCACCCAGTATTTTGCTGATTTCCTGATAATTCGAAGCGAAGATAGACTCTGTAGCCTCGATCCCTATATCCATAGGATTGATATTCATATCATCCATTATCGAAAGCAGTTTGTTGACAAAGTCCTTTTTCAACAATTGAACGATTGAAATGTTGATAGATACGTTGATTGCTTCAAAGCCTTTCTCTTTCAGCATGCCCGAGAAGCTTAATGCTTGACGAATAATCCGATACCCTAACGGGATAATTAGCTTTGTTTTTTCAGCAATTGGAATGAACTCCATGGGTGATATTTGCCCGTAAGAATTGCTGGTTAATCTGGCTAAAGCTTCAAATCCACAGATCCTGTTTGACTTGAGGTCTAGTATCGGCTGGTACTGTAAAAACAATCTTCTGGAGTTTTCGTCTGCTGCAATTTGAGAAAGCTCATGCTCGATTGCTTGTTCGCGTATAGCCTCCGCTTCCAATCTGGCATCATAGAAATAGTAGCTGAAGTCCTTCTCCAGATTACTAAGGGCTTTCTCTGACGCTAACATGAGATTTCTCAAGGTTCGTTCAACTGTATGATCATTTTCATCGTTGAGTACTACGACCCCGATACCGCCTCTGATTCTTTCGGATGCAAGCAATGCGTCCAATTTATTGGCAACATTCTCGCAAAAAGCTGTCAGCTCTTCCTGATCTCGGTATGATTTTATATAGAAAACAAACTGATTTTCATGTGTATGGAATAATTGACAGGATTCGCTGTTAAAGCGTTTTAACTCATCGGCAATTCTTCTAATTAAGTTCTGACTATAGATAAAGCCAAATTCTATACTGACCTGATTCATTTCTGTAAAATTGATGCTGAGAACCGCTCTATTACCATTTGTCTCTGCTGCCCGATCAAGGTCCAGAATATGCTCCAGATATCTGATGTTGTACAAGCCGGTTAATGCATCGTGTTCACCGATATATTTCAGCTTGTTTTCAAGTTCTCTTCGCTCAGAAATATCAATGATGATTCCCTCCAGAGCTTCAATACTTCCATTTTCGCCATAAACCCCTTCTCCCAGTTCCAGCACCCATTTATGCTCTCCTTGGATCGTCGTGATCTCGTACTCATATTGAAATCGTTGTCTTTTTTGCAGGACTCGCTCCCACTCTTCCCATAATGGTTCACGGTATTCTGGTGTAATCAGATCATTAAACGATAGGTCTCTGTTGTTGATAAGACTCTCCGGAGCGTATCCAGTCAAATCTACACAACCGGCGGAAACAAACTGCATCGTCCAATCACGATCGTAATTACAACGATATGCCATACCCGGTAGATTGGTTAGCAGCACAGATTTACTGCGCTCGCTTTCCTTTAAAGCCAACTCAGCCAGTTTTCGTTGCGTTATATCACGGGATACACCGATAATGCCATTCGCATTGCCTTGATGGTCTCGTGTGATTGCAATACTCATCTCTATCCATATCATCGTGCCATCTGCCCTGTAATGTTCTACTTCAATCAACCGAGAACGATCTTTGGGAATATTGACATCCTTTTCCTTCTCCAATTCCTCCAACAATACGCTGCCAAGGTATTTTATTGTCTGCTCTGGAAATTTCTCTTCCAGCCTCCTTTGCATATGCTCTTCGGGGGATTCACCAAGGAGCTTTTGTACAGATGGACTGATGTAAATCGTTCTTAAGTTTAAGTCTGTCTGCCAGACAACGTCGGACATGTTTTCAGCTATATTGCGATATTTCTTTTCACTTTCTATAAGAGCTGCCTCGGCCGCTTTTTGATTTGTGATATCCTGAAGTATACAATGCGTTTGTACGAACTCATGATCAACGCCATATCCGATTTTCCCTTCAAAAGCTATGAATAGTGAATTGCCGTTTTTATGCAGTACTTCAAACTCACTATGAATAATACCTTGCTCTTTGAATACCGGGAATC
>JAFGJC010000442.1 GCA_016929305.1 candidate division CSSED10-310 bacterium
GAACGCCAGGTGATCACCCTCTTTAACTTGAAGCATTAGCGCTTCGTCTGACAGATCACCGTGATTTCGTTTTACGTTCATTAACGCCAACCAGACTGATTCAGAATCGTTCGGACAGTTCTTTTAACCAATATTGCGCACCGCTTTTCACAGTACCTCCAAAGGTATCATCATACAGGAGAGATTACATGGAAAAAAATGGTGTAACAAACCAGAATTTCATTAATCGGGAATCTTCGGACTCCGGTGCGGCCCGATGATGGATTCCTGATTTTTATATTGCAATTGGTAGAGGCGATAATAAACACCTCTGCGCGCCAGGAGTGTTTTATGATCACCGATTTCTCGAATTTTACCCCGATGCATGACAATGATTTTATCAGCTTTCTTTATCGTCGAAAGGCGGTGGGCAACCACTACGGCTGTCCGGGATTCAAGCAACTTATCCAAAGCTTTTTGAATAAGCTGCTCCGTTTCGGAATCGATGTTCGCCGTAGCTTCATCAAGCACCAAAATCGCGGGATTGAACGCAAGTGCACGGGCAAATGCAAGGAGTTGTCTTTGACCCTGACTTAATGTCGCCCCCCCCTCCTCCAAATAATGATTATACCCATCTTTAAACTTGTTGATGAAATGGTTCGCATGAACAATCTCCGACGCCCGTTGGATATCCTCATCCGTAATGCTCATCTCATTCAGTCGAATATTGTGCCGAAGATCTCCCGAAAAGAGAAACACATCCTGTAAAACAACCGCCATCCGCCTTCGAAGGTATTCCCTAGAGAAATCACTGATATCGCGACCGTCGATTTTTATTGATCCCTTCTGAATTGTGTAGAATTTTGAGAGTAGATTCACTATGGTGGTTTTTCCACTGCCGGTTGCGCCAACAAATGCTATGGTCTCACCAGGGCAAATATGGAAAGAAACATTCCGGAGGACCCAGTCTTCATCGTTATAGGCAAACCAGACATTTTCAAATGATATTTCACCTTTTATGGCCGTTGATTCCAGTGATGGTGACGAAGTTTCCCTGGCATCCTCCCGCTCCTTATCCATAATTTGGAAAATGCGCTCACTGGATGCCATGGCTGCCTGCATGATGTTGAATTTTTCTGCAATATCCCTGACAGGTCCAAAAAACATCGACAGATAGCTTAAAAACGCTACAAGGACACCTAAACTGACAGTATCTCGAATAACCAGCCCACCACCATAGTATAGAATCAGAGCTATCCCCAGATTTTCCAGAAAAACAATAAAGGGAGAAAACATGGACTGAACGATAAGCTGATGCATATTCGCTTCATAACATTCATGGTTGACTTTTTGGAACCTGTTAAAATGGATTTTCTGCCGGCCAAACATCTGGATAACCTTCATTCCACTCAGATGTTCCGACAGAATACTATTAATCAAAGCGATTTTTGCTCTTACCATTCGGAAAGCATCTCTCATTTTTTGTTTAAAAATCCACGTTACCGAAATGATTACAGGCATCAAAACAAACGTGGCAAATGCGAGATGGGGAGCGAGAAGGAGCATGACGATCACAATTCCGATGAGTTTGAGGATATTTTTAAACACTTCCACCAATATCGATGTGAACATTTCATTCAGAACATTGACATCGTTGCTGACACGCGTGACAAGCCGGCCGGTCGGTTGAGTATTGAAAAATTTCAAGGGCAACCGTTCGATGTGCTCGAATAACTCCACTCGAATATCGAACATGATTTTCTGTCCGACCCAGGCCATAATATACACCTGTCCGAACATTATCAGAAATGCTGCCAGCAATATGCCCAGATATGTCCCACTGATAATGGATATTCCCGACCAATCCGGTCCCCGGATTACATCTCTGAGGTCGGAATCGAGTGCGGCGAGATCTTTGTTGTCAATAATATAAATGTCGGGATTGGTAGTTGGTATAATATTGTTGGCAGGATCAGCGGAAATTCGGTCAATCAGGTCTCTCGTCTCCGGTTCATATTTATTCAAATCAATAATGTAATATTCCTGAGGATTCAGCGCATTTCTATCTACGAGTTTCTTGCGGTGTTCGGGATCTAATATCCCTTCCTTGAGCACGATTTCCTCTTTACCGGATGATTTCAATCGATAGGACTTACCGGTCTCAATCGGGTAGGATTCCAGCAATTCCCTTTGAAATGGTTCCTCCAAATTCGCCATTTCAATCCGTTTACTTCGAATAACGATATAGTTATCGATACCGATTTTGGTCAGATAGGGAAGAATGATTTCAACTCCGGAGAGAAGTGCAGCTAAAACAAGAGCGAGGGCAAGATACCAGATATACGGGCGAGCATAGGATGAGACTCGTTTTATAAGCCGGGCGTCATAAACTTTGCCAAGCGATTCTTCTGCCGGAACATAACCGTCAGATGCCATTTAACCATCCTCTTGAGTTTCAGAGAAATCAGTATCCGACTGATCAATCTCATCAAGTAATCTCTGATGTTCATGAATCTCGAAATATCGACCTTTAAACCTAACTAACTCCTCGTGTGTCCCCTCCTCAATAATCCTTCCATCTTCCAGAAAAATAATCCGATCCGCCTGCTGTGCTGCAGAAATTCTATGCGTCACTAGTATTACTGTGGTATTGTCAAGCCGTTTCCGCAGCCCTTTGATAATAGCCTCCTCCGTTTCCGTATCGACGGCTGACAGAGAATCGTCGAATATAACTACAGGTGTTTGAGCAGCCACTGCTCTTGCAATAGCGACGCGTTGCTTCTGACCTCCTGATAGTGAAACGCCGCGTTCTCCCACAAGCGTTTCGAATTGGTGTGGAAATTGTTTGATGTCTTTGTATATCTGCGACAATTTCGACAACTCAAGAATCGAATTTCTAGGAAGGTCATTGCCAAACCTGATATTGTTTTCCACCGTATCGGAAAACAGGAATGTTTGTTGAGGAACATATGCTATTTGCGAACGCAGTGATTCTAATTTCCAGTTTCGAATATCTCTGCCATCAATGAACAGTTTATTCTCCGGGGGATCATAAAGTCTTGAAATCAGTTGGATAAGGGTAGATTTTGCTGAGCCTGTAGGTCCCATGATGGCAACCCATTCGCCGGGTTCGATATGTAAATGAATATCCTTCAATACAGGTTCATCGCCATTATAAGCGAATGATAAACCGGCAAACTCGATTTCGCCTTTTATTTTTCCTCCTTCAGCATCGGGCAGATCGACGATATCCGGTGAAATTTGAAAAATGCGGTATAGACGATCTAGTGAAGCTCTGCCACGCTGGTACAGATTGACCACCCATCCAACGGCAATCATCGGCCATACTAGAATACCCAGATAACTGTTGAACGCCACAAAATCACCGATAGTCATCGATCCTTGAATCACTCTGAACCCGCCGATAAGCAGGATGATCACGGAACAAGTCCCTGAAACGGTCCATATAATAGGGTGGAGTAATCCCCAGACACGGACAAGTTTCATGTTTTGATCCACATAATTTTCATTAAGTCGCTTGAAATTATCCTTTTCAGCCGATTCCTGTACAAATGATTTGATGACTCTTATCCCGGCGAAGGTTTCCTGAGCTTTCTGACTAATATCTGAAAATCCTTCCTGAACTGCCCGAAAGCGGTGATGCATGCGGGGTCCAAGTTTTAAAATGGTCACCGTGACAATGGGAAGAGGGATCAAAACATAGAGTGTCAGCACAGTGCTGATTGACAGCATCATGATCAGGGATGCAATCATAAGCAATGCTGCATCGGCACTGGCTACCAGCGCCATGCCACACATCATTCTGACCGCTTCCAGGTCATTTGTGGCGTGTGCCATTAGATCGCCGACAGGTGTCCGGTCAAAATAGTGGAATGACAGACTCTGTAAATGCTTATAAAAACGATTCCTCAAATCCTCCTCAATTTTGCGGGAAATACCGATAATGTAATAACGCCAAACGAATCGAGTCATGCCGATACCAATAGAAAGAAATAGGATAAAACTGCCGTATTTCAGGATCACCGAAAGATCCGGTAGTTCCGACATGAGATTATCGATTGCTTTTTTTACAAGCCAGGGGATTCCGATTTGAAAGGCATCCACCAGAATCAGGGCTATAAAACCCAGTATCAGATGCCAGCGATACTGCCGGAAGTATGTATGTAACAACGCAAACGATTTCATAATACTCCTGGCACAATCCATCCGAAAAAGTTATTCGAGCCGTTCTATCAGGAGAACTGCTTTCAGATCAGCAGTCCATCAAATCAATTCATTATCATTAATAATCTTGAAAGAAAAGCTTTGTGATCCTGTGACCTCTCATACTTTTTCTGAATATTTTCTCCTGTTTCATGTCTTTTTATTTAAAAAATGGGAGGAAACAGCCATGAAATCAGAAAGATTTTTTCTTTGTATCGGTTTGCTGCTGTTGAATGCGATTGGGGTTCTGAATGCTACAACCATCAGAGTGCCACAGGATTACCCAACAATTCAATCGGGAATTAATGCTGCGCAAGCGGGTGATACTGTGCTGGTTTCCGCCGGAACGTATTTCGAGCGGATCAATTTTTCGGGTAAATCGATAACCGTAATGGGAGAATCTGGCGCGGAACCAACATGTATTGATGGTCAACATGGCGGTTCTGTGATCACCTTCAACAATGGTGAGAGTGTATCAACCCGATTAAGCAATATCACCGTAACACACGGGACTGCATCAGGATCACCCTCCTACAAAGGTGGAGGAATTACATGTATCGGCAGTTCTCCGCAAATCACGGAGACTGTTATCGAGTTCAATGACGCCATGCGGGGTGCCGGTATGATGATAACAGGAAGTAACACTCAACCATTAATCCAATTCTGTATCATCGCTCAAAATACAGCTCAAGACGGTGATGGCGGCGGCTGCTATCTTCCCAATCAGGCAGCACCCTACTTGTTGAGTAATATGATTTTAGGAAACAGTTCCAAATATGGCGAAGGGCTTTACTTCTTAAGTTCAAACGGTGAGGTAACCAATAATATCATCGCGCTTCAGATCAAAGGTGAAGGGATATATGTATATGACGGAGTTCAACGCCCGGTTTTATTCAATAACGATATCTGGAACAATGAGGGCGGCTGGTATGGCGGTATGGCAGTTCCCGGCGAGGGCGACATTCACACCGACCCGCTGTTCACTGGCGGTTCCAACGGAGAATATTACCTGTCCAATATCCAGGCAGGGCAATCTGTACACAGCCCCTGCATTAATAGCGGCCGGTACTTGTCCGAAACGCTGGGACTCGATATACGAACTACACGTACGGATCACGTGAACGATGTTAATGAAACCGATATTGGATATCATTACGGTTATGAAGAAATGTACACACCTACTCCGACACCTTCGCCAACACCCCCATGCTCTTATGACTCCCGGCTGAGTTTAAACCAGAAACTGTACTATCCGGGTGATCGTTTCTATCTTTATCTGCGGTTATTGACTACATGCGATGAAATGATCTACATAGACCAATATATACTGCTGGATGTATACGGGCATGTATGGTTCTGGCCTCAATGGACTTCCGATCTGGATTTTATGTATTTAAAAATGCCGACTTATATTGAGGTTATCCCCATTTTCGATTTTATATGGCCAACTATCGAATCAGAAGCAAACGGATTGAAATTTTGGAGTGCGGCATTTGAACCGGGAACACTGGATCTGGATCATTTGATTGGGGAAATTACCTTTGTGGAGTTTGGATACATATCACCCTATTAACATCGGCGTCTACAGGCGGTGGTTATTTCTCCAAGCCACTTCCTTTTTCCGCTGCCTGTCATCTTGTCATTACTTTTCTGAATATGGAAACCGCTGAATGGATATCAGATTCAGAAATATACATGTGCACTACCGCTCTAAGCCGGTAAGGATTATTCGCAAATGCAAGAACACCGTTATCTTTAAGAATATCCTGAAGTTGGGGGGCGGTAAACGGTGCGTTCTTCTCAAGATTGATCATGACAATGTTAGTTTCTACAGGTTTTTGAATAGACAATCCCGATATCGAACTCAATCCTTCAGCAAGTAATTTTGCCAATCGATGATCCTCAGCAAGACGCTGGATATTATTATTCAGTGCATATAATCCGCCAGCAGCGATGATGCCAGCCTGACGCATACCACCACCCAGGGCTTTTCGGCATCGGCGTGCTTTCCGAATGAATTCATGAGAACCGGCAAGAATAGAGCCGACAGGAGCACCCAAACCCTTCGAGAGACATAAGGACAGAGAATCGCAAACACTGCCCCAGTCGTGCAGCGGAATTCCTGTTGCGACAGCCGCATTGGCAATTCTGGCGCCATCGATATGCAGCGGTATATGTTTTTGTTTTCCGAGTTCATAAAGCGAAGATACCAACTTATAAGGCACGATCCGGCCACCGCCACGATTGTGGGTATTTTCAATCCACATCAGTTTGGTCAACGGAAGATGTTCATCCTCGGGATTTCGAATCCGTACCGCAAAATCGCCGACATCAAAAATACCATTGATTGATGGCACCGGATGTATCTGGGTTCCCGATAAACCGGCTGCACTGCCACCTTCATAAAAAAACAGATGACTTTGATCTACCGCTAGGATCTCACTTCCCGGACCTGCATAAACACGAACAGCAATCTGATTCGCCATTGTCCCGGAAGGAACGAAAACGGCTTTTTCTTTCCCCAGCAATGTCGCTGCTGCTTGCTCAAGCTCATTAATGGAGGGGTCTTCACCCATCACATCGTCACCTACAGGTGCAGAACACATATAATCGCGCATTGCTTGTGTCGGCTGAGTAACAGTATCACTGCGTAAATCAATCATTTTCCTGCTCAGAGTGTTACACTGGTTCCATGATAATGTGAACCGTAATGTTCGGGTTAAACCATGATATTGAAAAATCCTTAACAGTGTTGGCAAATCCCAGCGCTGCAACTTTCAGCCGGAAAAACTGGATCTGATCTTCCTCAATATCCGAAACCATAAATGTGGCATATCCATCATACCCTGTTACTTGTGTCCCCAAATAAGTATATAAATCATAAGACCGTGATTCTTTGCGATACAGATCGACCCGTGCGTTAGCTATCCCGATATCTGAATCATTAGTAATCCAGACGGTAATTTCCGGAGTTACGGAATCCGGTATACGCGTCATATCAAAATCAAGTTCAACTGATTTATCTCTAATCACATCGGCATATCGAGTGATAGCCTGATAATTGGGGTGATATACAGAGACTTCATTAGGACCCCATCTCGCATCAGTGATTCTATAATTTCCGGAACTGTCTGATATCGTAGAAATGGCGTATTCGTTTTTCATTGACTTGGCGGTTACGATGGCATCGGGGATCGGTTCGGAAGTCTCTTCATCCGTCAACTGACCTTTAATATCACCTGTCCATTGCCGATCACAGGCAGCCAGTGACAGACAGAGAAGGAAACAAAATAAAAACCGAAAAGAATGCTTGGGCAAACTCATGTGCAGAACCCTTTCATCAGTCTGGTATCCTAGAAGGGGTCTTGTTTCCGTGTCAAGTAAATGATAGATTTTGGATCATGAACATGTTGAAATATAGAGATAATTTAGACAGAGCCATTGATTATTTGAAGCAGCGAATACCCTTTCAACTTGACTGGTGCGTTATATTGGGCTCCGGTTTAGGAGGTTTGGCAGAATATCTCGCGGAACCTCTATTTCGTTTTTCTTATGCGACCTTACCAGGATTTTTACGCACTACCGTCACGGGACATACTGGCGAACTCGCGGTTGGACATATCGGGAAAACCGGGATTGCCGTAATGGAAGGCCGATTTCATCTTTATGAAGGTCACTCAGCACAAACTGTCGTTCTTCCGGTGAGGGTTATGATGGGTTTGGGTGTTCGGTCTTTTTTCATTACAAATGCAGCGGGAGGAATCCGAAAAGATCTGATACCCGGTGATCTTATGATGATTTCTGATCATTTAAACCTGATGGGCATTAATCCGCTTACCGGAGAAAATCTGGAAGATTACGGACCTCGATTTCCTGCGATGTCCAATGCATATGACGCAGCATACAGTGAGGAGTTCCAATTGTTGGCGGAAAAATCAGAACTAACGCTCAAATCGGGTATATATGCTGGTTTGCCAGGTCCCAGTTACGAGACGCCCGCAGAAATAGCCATGCTGAAAGCAATCGGTGCTGATGCTGTGGGTATGAGTACTGTTCCCGAGGTAATTGCGCTTAGGCATGGCGGCTGCCGTGTTATAGCCGTTAGTTTGATTACAAACAGTACAGCATCACCAGAACCACCGACACATCAAGAAGTTGTGGACATGGCCAACAAAAGAAAAAAAGAACTGCACTCGCTGATCATTAAATTAATACGTCATGACGGAAAGGAGTAAATTAATGAGATCTGGAATTTCCACCGGAATCATCGAAAAAATAGAAAAAAATCTGGTGGTTTTAGAACTTGAAGCGGGTAATCGAATCACGGTACCTGTTAGTCTCTTCCCGGAAAATATTCACGAAGGTTCGGTTGTTAAAATATCTTTTCAGCTTGATCCCGCAGCGGAAAAAACTGCTCGCAGCCGCATCGAAAATCTTCAAAAAAGACTTCAAAACGGTTGATATCAGTCAGATGATTCAGGTTCGGAAACCGGGCGTCCGAATTTCAGATCGAGTGTTCTGTCCGGATCATAGTGAATAGGTATTGTTATATTAACAGCAGTTCCGGATAACACAGCCGGATCAAACTCAATGAAACCGTTATGAAGCAATACAAGTTTTCGTGAGATGGCCAACCCCAGGCCAGTACCTTCTCTTCGAGTGGTAAAAAACGGTTTAAAAACATCTTCCATCTGGTTTTTAGGAATACCGCAACCGCTGTCTTCAATACGGATAGAAAGCCCGGCATCTTCCTCCCCACCGGATCGCGTTTGATCAACTCGGAAAACGCGAATCTTCACTGTTCCCTCATCTGAGATCGCTTGAACGGCA
>JAFGJC010000443.1 GCA_016929305.1 candidate division CSSED10-310 bacterium
AAATTCCTTTGGGATAGTCGGAAACTGATCGGACCGCTTGGTGAAGTGCGTAATCTTCAGGGTAAAATTGTAGGAAGCATGGAGTCGTTGGGATTTGAATTGAAAAACGAAGCTATACTGAATACCTTGACACTTGATGTACTGAAATCAACCGAGATAGAGGGTGAAATACTCAATCAGGATCAGGTACGTTCTTCACTTGCACGACGTCTCGGTATTGAAACCGCAGGAATGGTGCATTCCGGTAGAGATGTCGAAGGGGTTGTTGATATGATGTTCGATGCAACACATAATTTCAGGGATAGACTTACCACCGATCGACTTTTCGGGTGGCATTGTGCCTTATTTCCAACCGGGAGAAGTGGAATACGTAAAATTACGGTTGGCGATTGGCGACATGGTGCCACCGGTCCGATGCAGGTTGTATCAGGAGCGGTCGGAAAAGAAAAAATTCACTTTGAAGCCCCTGAGCCATCCAGAATCTCGATGGAAATGACGCAGTTTCTAAACTGGTTCAACGGACCTGTTACAACAGATGCTGTTCTCAAGGCCGGATTGGCCCATCTGTGGTTTGTCACCATTCATCCGTTTGAAGACGGTAACGGACGAATTGCACGTGCGCTGACCGACATGTTGCTTACCAGGGCAGATGGAATTTCCCGACGATATTACAGTATGTCTTCCCAAATTCTTAAAGAGAGAAAAGAGTATTATCATAAACTGGAAATAACGCAAAAAGGCGGTATTGATGTAACGGATTGGATGCTCTGGTTTTTAAAGTGTCTGTACAATTCACTTACTTCTTCGGAAGAAACCCTGGCAAACGTCATGTTCAAGTATCGCTTCTGGCAGGAGAATTCATCAAAGATATTCAATGAGCGTCAGCGTCTCATGTTGAACGAACTGCTGGAAGGTTTCAAGGGGAGATTGACATCGACGAAATGGGGCAAAATTTCTAAATGTTCAACCGATTCAGCGTTGCGCGACATTCAGGATTTGATTAAAAAGGGTATTCTCGAAAAAGAACCTGCCGGCGGCAGAAGCACGGGTTATAGATTAAAAACATGGAAAGCGCCTCAATATAAGTAGTGTTAAAAAAAGAAACAGGTCAATGTCATACCCGCGGAGGATCATTCCTTTTCGACTGCACATTATCATCTTTTGAGAGAAGGATTCCCATACCATTTTACTGCCGATATTCCTCATCATCCGTTGGGATCCATTCATAATCTGCATCTTCCATATCTTCTCCGGTCCATTCCTTGAGGCGAAGATCAGAAGCGTCAACATGCATGTTCAGAGAAGCTGATACAGCATCATCAGATAACCTCAAACATGTTCTCACCTCAGCGAATGAATTTTGTGTCAAAACTGCAGCTGTTTCAGGTGACAGTAAAAAATCCGTATCCCAGAAAAAAATATCAACGATATTTTCTAGGTCCAGTTCTTTAATGATCGTATCGTTTTTATCCCTTAGAAACAAACTACTGGAAGTATTCCCATTCTCCAACTCCATGGCAACCAAATCTTTATATGTAGCACAATAGTACTCCAGTACTCTGTACAGTAATTTGAAATGATGATCTGTAGGCATGTAGATTTTTTCAGAATGGTGAGCTTTCAGAAGTTTTTTCAACTCATTTATGATGATTTCCAAAGCCTGTATGCCATCACCATATGATTTAATGAGAGATTCTTCAAAATAGTCATCAGCATAGTAGATTTCTTTGTCAATAATATCATCCTCCAGGTTTTCAATAGCAAGCTCAAGACTATTCGTTACAATCTTCGTGAAAACACTGTCCGGTTTATTGGTGAAACGCAGCATAATTTGACATACCTCCGTGGTAATAGTTGATTTGTATCGATCCTGAAAAAGAGACTGGACTGTGGCCTGGATCTGTGAACCAGGCCACACTTGGTTTTTTATAATGTATTAATTGTCACATGCATGGCACTTGCAGTCAGACAAAAGCTATTTTGAATCTTCGGGCAATCAGATCCAGCTTTTTGTCCAGGGTCCATACGAAATCGCTGTTTAAAAATGCAGATGCAAGCAGATGGACATCTACAAAACCGATTCCTTTACCGTAAAGCCTGTAGGAGTCCAGAAAATGAAAAAATTCCGTAGTACTTATCGGTGAATAGGTCGGTAATGCCTGGAGGAGCGAAAGTATCTCCTTCCTGTTTCCCAGTCCTCCACACGCCAACTCTCCTATGATGAACGGATGGCAGGATATTTCACTTTCCTCAAGAAGTGATGACAACCGTTTATCCGATTTCCTGAAATGTGCTATCCATACCGATGTATCAGCTATAATCATGGTAGTGCAGGCTAACCTGGACGGCGACGGGGAATAGCAGCACATTTTTTCTGAGTGCCGCCGAGTTTGACTAACCTTCTGGCGCTTTCACGTGAGATCAATGCTTCCAGCCCCATTTTTACCAGAGAAGTTTTTTCTGCGACGCCTGTCAGATCTCTGGCTTTTTTCAGGATATCATCGTCAATGTTCAATGTTGTTCTCATGCATATCAATATGCATTATTGATACATATAAATCAAGAATCGTCAACAAATTAACCGGAATGTTAAAATAGAAAAGTAACCGCGAAGCGCAACTGATGAAATCTTGATATAGGCTTCACCTGTTTTTAAAAACTATTAGTTGTTACACACATCCAGGGCACTTACAAAAAAAAACACCTATCATTTGGCAAATCGTTCAATTGCACTAACATACGTCTCTTTAAACTGTCTACCGGCAATTGTATGTACCCCCTTCTGATTCTTCACATATACCACAAACGGTGTTATCGACACACCGAAGGTTTTGCCGATTTCAGGATTTTTAACAACGTTTATTTTGTAGAT
>JAFGJC010000444.1 GCA_016929305.1 candidate division CSSED10-310 bacterium
AAGAACTCCTGAAGCGCTATGAACGTCAGTTGCTGAATTTTTTCTTTCGCCAGTTGGGTGATTATGATGGTGCCAAAGATTTGATGATGGACACATTTATGCGCATTTACAAAGCTGCGGACAGATATGAACCCCGATCAAAATTTTCCACTTATATTTATCGGATAGCACGGAATCTCTGTATCAACGAGTTTCGAAAACGCGAGGTGCGAAAAGCTGACAGCCTTGACCTGATGGGTGAGGAAACGGGGATGGAGCCTGCAGGCAACGAATTGACTCCCGATGAATTCATGGTAAGACAGGAACGTCAAATTATGGTCAGGCGAGCATTGATGGAATTATCTGAAGATCAGAGAACGATATTGATTCTTTCGGAATACCAGGGTTTGGACTATGAAAAGATTGCGCAAGTTATGGGGTGCTCTCTAGGAACCGTAAAATCCCGTGTCTTCAGAGCACGGCAGAAAATAAGAGAATGGATGGAATCTCATGGCATGTAAAACAATACGTCAATATTTACGTGACTATCGACAGGGTAAACTCAGTGCTGATCTTCACGACCTTGTCGACCAGCATCTTGCGGAATGCCCTGAATGCAGAGCAGCCTTGCAGGAAGATGAATCTGTTTCAGATTTTTTGGAATCACTTCAGGCACCCGATTCAGATGAAAGTTTTACAGAATTACTCATGAAACGATTAGATAACATCGAAAAAGAAAAACGCAGCGGAACTGTTTTCACTGCTGTTTCCTCCCGAGTATGGTGGATGCTGCTGCTATCCATGATTATCCTGTTTTTTGTTATCGGATTTCTGGTGTTTTCATTTGAATCGGAAATGGATCAGTATTATACGACTTATGGAAACGTCGGATATACGTGGATGGGACCAACAGGAGAAACTCTGGATGCCATGTTTGAATCGGATAGCAGTGATTCGTTTGGTGGAGGATCTCTGGCAGCGCTGGCAGGATCTGATCCCGACAAGCCGGCTAAAAAAATGACACCGGAAGATGGCCGCATCGTTCACACCTTCGATTTTTCAGATGAAACCGACAGCCCGGTGACATCTGAATTTCAGATTGAGGAGAAATAAATGGGAAGAAAAACCACATTTTTATTGATGGCAGGAATTTTTCTGCCGGTATTACTTCTTGCCCAGTCACTGCCAACTGACAAGGCAAATCGGGCTTTTATCAGCCATGATTATGCCACTGCTCTCAAGCTCTACCAGTCTGTAGCCGAAAGCCCCATGGGTATGATGGATGCACCGTTTGCTTTCTTTCAGATTGCGGAATGTTATCGTCTTCTTGGGAATCAGGAATTGGCCGGAAGAGCTTACTGGCGACTTATAACGGATTATCCCGAAAGCGAATGGGCAGACAATGCCTATTTGGAACTCGCCTCCCGCAGCACTGTCCAAGGCCGTGAGAATCTTACCGAAGCCGTGGTTCTCTATGAAACAATTCTGTCCACCTACGGTGATTCAGATTCCGTACCCTATGCGTGGCTGGGACTGGCGGAAACACGTCGCCGGTTGAATCTATTTGAGGGAGCTGAAAATGCACTGAACAAACTTATCAACGCTTTTCCCAAACATGCCATCAATCAGGATGCACATTATGAAATGAGCCGGCTGCTTTCGGATCCCGTGAATCCACGCAGGAATATCGATCTGGCAATCCAGCATGGCAAAACACTCATTACCCAGTATCCCCAATCCCCTCACATTCCCAGCACTCTTTATACACTCGGAAATCTCTATTGGGAAAAAAAAGACTATGAACATGCAATACAGTCATTCAGGGAGATAGTCCAAAGCCACTCTGACACATTTTTTGCACCGTCAGCACAAACCAATATCGGTCTGTGCTATACGGATCTGAAGGCTTATGACAAGGCTATTGAAGCTTACGAGAATCTTCTGGCCAAATTTCCGCAACCGCAGTCCGTACGGGATAACATTCTCAATTTAATTGACAAGCTTCAAAATCGCGATTCGGAGCGATTGCAGGTTTCGGCGTGGGTTGCACAGGTCGACAAGAATACTCGAATTGCCAATTATGAAGGTGATGTCCGAATTTCTATCGGCAAAACTGTAATTACGGCTGATATGGCCCAAGTTGATCCCAATCGAAATATGGTTTCAGCATGGGATAATGTCAGACTTAACTGGGGTAAAGATCTCATTATTATCTCAGATCGTATTGAATGTGATGTGAAAGTAAAAACCGCCATTGCTACCGGAAATGTGCTGTTGCAGCGCCGAATTGGAAAGAATATGCATCAGGAAGCATGGAATTATCTGGAATTATCACTGATTGACGGGTCTTCTCAGGGACGAACACAATCCACTAAACAAGGGACAGAATGATGATGAACGTGAAACAATATCCACATGTTCTGGGAATTACCGTTGCTGTTATGTTATTGCTGTTGATCTGTGTTACCTATGGATGCGCGCATCGTACAATTTATCAACGCGGCATGAAGCTGCTTTCGGATCAGCAGTACGAACAGGCAACGACTGTCTTCGAAGAAGCGCACAGCCAATATCCCGATGATATCAAAATTACTATTGCCCTTGATCGTGCACGGGCAGATGCGGCATCCGTGTACGCCAGGCGCGGCCAGCAAGCACTCAGCGAAAACCATTGGAATGATGCCGAAATGTTCTTTGTTCATGCCCTGGAATTTGACAGCGCCAATGCGTTGGCTCGCGATGGCCTGCGAACGCTTGCACTGCTTCAAGAATCCCAAAAGCTATTTGAAAAAGGTCAGCAAATGGAAACAAACAACGATCTTGCTGGCGCAGAGGAAGCATACAAAGAAGCGCTTCAAGCTGATCCAAGCCGCAAAGATATTCAAGAACAGCTGGATACTGTTCGTAATGAGCGTAAGCTTCGAACGGAAAACCCAAAAACCAATCAGATTTCATTCATGTTTCAACAGGCGGGTTTGGGCGAGGTTTTCCGTGCGCTTGGGGCTGTGTCAGGTACAAACATATTGCTTGATGACACCGTGGATGTGACACGTCCCGTAACCGTTGAGCTTAATAATGTCAGTTTCCGCGAAGCCGTTGACGCGCTGACGCCTTCTCTGGGACTTATGGCCGTCGATATCGAACCCCAAATACTGCTGATCGTTCCCGACACTAAAGAAAACCGTCAGAAATACGCACAGGAAAAAGTACGTGTTTTCATGCTGAGATATGCTGATTCCGAGCAGGTAAAGAGAGTGCTCGATCCGATTCTGACATCCGGAGTCGTGCTTTCCGATAGCCGTCTTAACGCTGTTGTTATTCGAGCTGCTGCTGAAGAAATGGAACTTGCTGTTGAACTGGTCAGCACGATGGATATGCGTGAATCGGAGGTTATGGTCGAGTTGGATGTGCTTGAGGTCAGCCGGGGAAAAATCCAGGAAGTGGGTATGCGCTTAAGCGATAGTCCGGCAATATCATTAAAACTGGGGGGAGGTATCAAGGATTCCGGCGGCAGCTCCGGAAGACTCAGCCTCGCCGAAATCCAAAACCTGTCTAAAGGTCATTTTTTCCTGACTTTTCCGTCTGTCATCGTTGACCTGCTAAAACAGGATTCAAAAACCCGGATTCTCGCGCAACCCCGCTTGCGCATACTCAATCGAGTTCCCGCAAGACTTCACATTGGCGAAAAAGTACCGGTCAAGGTTACTACCAGCCGGTACCGAGATACATCCGAAGAGACATCGGTCTATGAGTATCGTGATGTCGGATTACTTGTGGAAATGACTCCAAAGGTCATCAGCGAAACTGAACTCACACTCGATTTGCGCATGGAAATCAGCTCCATTGTTAAAGAGGATGTGGCCGGACAACCGACTATTGGAACACGGGAGGTTACAACAACGCTTCGCTTGCGAGACGGCGAAACTGAAATTATTGCGGGACTTATCAAAGATGAAGAACGCTCCGGAACAACAAAAATACCATTCGTGGGAGATATCCCCATTCTCGGAAGAATTTTCTCCTCAGTTTCAAATGATGTTCAGCAGACCGATATCGTTGTTTCACTCACGCCGCATCTGCTCGAAAAAGAAGGTGCGCGTACCGGTGATAGAGAAATCTGGCACAAAACCGGATCCGCGGACTATCTTCGAGGATCAGTGTCCGCAACGACTGCCAGCGCAGCTAAATTCCGCTCGGAGGGACCCGTGGCTTCAGAAAAACCGGCGACGGAAATACCAGCACAAAAACCGGGAGAATCGGATGAAGAAACAACAGCCGGCGGGATGACGACAGTGCGGTTAAATCCTGGAATCGTTGAGCTGAAACCGGGCGAAAGCTGCGAAATCGAAATACGTATCGAAAATGCTCATAATGCGGGAAGCGTTCCATTCTATTTGGAGTATAATCCCGATATTATCGCTGTCGGAAGTGTCAGAGAAGGATCGTTTATGTCCAGAGATGGACAGGCAACGGCTTTCATGACCTCCGTGAACGATGAACGCGGACGGTTAATTGTGGGATTGACACGTCTTGGCTCCGGGGAGGGCATCGCCGGTAGTGGTGTGCTTGTTATTGTAGAATTAATCGGTAAAGTGCCGGGAGAATCTTCACTGATTTTTACACACCAATCCGTCAAAGATCCATGGGCTGAAACGTTACCTGCCGAATTTATAGACGGGCGCGCAACCGTAATTAATGATTAGGTTTTGGCAAGTTTCCGTGTTTTTTGTTTTAATTTTTTTATCCTGATTCGATACTCACTCAGCTCTGTTCTGGACATACTGGATCGCTTGGTTTCACGTTCCTGCTGCAACTCAATTTTTTGCTTTTTTATCTTTTTTATGTCTGCATGAGCTGCTTTCCGCCGTTTTTCGGCTTCTTCCTTCGATGTGTCAACTATGCCCTTTTTTTCGCAAATAGCCTGAATGAGCTGCATTTTCTTCATGCCGTGAACGCCATGAATATCGCCGATGGACAGCGCCAGTTCCTTCAGCTTCGTTAACGGCAGTTTAATTAGATCATTGTAGGTCAGGTCCATCAGTCTTCTCCTCTTCGTTGATACTCCCGGTTATTCAGACCGAAACCGAGGAAACTTAGCAAAAGAAATCACAAATTGCAAACGGTCTTTTCAACCTGCCCGGCAATTCAGTCCGGTCTTTTCAAAAATAACCATACGGCTCCCAAAAAGAACATTCCGGTAAGGCAAGATACAATAGTGTAAACCTGAGTATGAGTGAGATCTGTCACCATCCAATCGGCAATCCGGCTTAAAAAATCCGTGTCACGATCAGGAATGATACGCCCGAGTTTGCGGGAGATGGCAGGACTGAAATGCATGTTGAGGTTGGCTTCAAAACCGGAAAAATATCTACGGTATATGATATACTCCCGGGCAGCCTCTTCAAATCGCTGCTGCTCGAACAGTAAATGCGCTCTGTCGAAATGTTCCTTGCCCTCCCGCTCATACCAATACTTCTTTTCCAGCAGCTCCGGATCTTCATTCTTGGTAATGAATTCAAGAAAAGCCTGGTAAGCGTTTGGAGTAGTTCGAAGCAGCTCATCCATGGAAAAAAACGATTTGAACGCGCCGGCATCCGTATCGTAATTGAAATTACCGAACACCTGAAGATTGAGAAAGAACAGGCCGCTGAGAATTGAAAGGAGTGCACAGATGATAAAAAAAACAGCCCATTGTCTGCGACGCGAGGGTTTCCAGATATCGGATCGTGGTGACAGGAGTGCGAAGGCGAGCAGTGCCAGACCGGCACTTTGCATGTTAATCATAACATCCCGCCATTCTCCGTATCGATCGGGCCAAAGCCATTGAAAAAATTCGTCGCCCATCCCTATAGCATGCACTGCCGCCAGACCGTAACCCAAGGCAATACGGCCCATGTCCAGCCGGTAGCAGGCCTCTGTTACCAAAACGGCCAGAAGCCCGTATTCCAGCAGGTGAAACCTTTCGACGGCAATGGTAAGAGATGAAATCCGCCAGGCGTATAAACCGGTTACCGCAGAAAAGAATACAAGCTGCAGCCATCGCTGATCGCTTTGCCATACCCAGCGCCAAAATAAGAAGATTCCGACAAGGATAAACAAAATTGGAATCCCAATGAAAACTCCTGTTCCAAGCCGGGATTCAATCATTTTCTGAACGGGCCTGGCAAAAGGCACCGTCAAAATAATCAGTATGGCGGTGGCACCAGCAGCAGTCCATAAATACCAAGTCTTCAATCGGTTGGGCAATGTGCACCTCCCCTAGCTGACAAATATTGGCAAAGTTGTCAAAATTGGGCAAGCAACTTTTTAAATTTCCGCGAGAAAAATTCCATTTTACGGGATTTTCCGGTATACTAACAGACGTGGTTTTTGCGGCACGGATTTTGCTTTAAATAGATGACCTGAGGGTGATTGAACATACATTCAAGGAGGTTAAGATGAAGTTGTATCGCATTTGGGGGGCAGTAACGATATGTGTGCTTCTGGCGGCAGCTCCGCCGATTTTTGCGCAAACACCGACACCGACGCCCACAGCGCTTCCGGGAACACCCGTCGCTGTGACCTGTTTTGATCCCGAGTCGCAGGGAATTCCGTTTCTCGGGGGTATGGCAGTGCTTGACCGGTGGGATTCCATCGCTGTCAAGTACGAGGCTGCGGATCCCGCAGACTATCCTCTCGAACTCGCTATGGTGGAACTGGCACTCATTCCGCCGTCAGGTATTCCCAACAACGCTATCGAATATTTTACGGTTTATATTTATGAAATGGATCCATATCAGGATTCCAACCCCAATGTGACCCAATCAGGAAATCTAATGTGGCAATGGACCTATATTGTTCCGGTAACACAAGTTGTTGATCTGGTCTGGGTTACTTTCGATCTCAATGCCGAATATGCACCGCCGCCGCCCGTCATCAATTCGGGTAAATTCGCGGTCCGGTTTCAGCAGGACAGCGACAGCGGATTGCTGGATTATCAAATGGCTATGGATAACCAGGCTTTCTGTGCGTTCTACGACAATACAAATATACGACATGATTTCAGTGCAAATTCCTGGAATTTCCTGACCTCCTCGGATCCCGGAAACTGGGTTTCCCGGGCACGTTATTTTGCCAACGGAGATTACCGTGTACCAGCCTCCGGTCCATGGGGTATTGCCTTTATGCTGATCATCATTTCCATACCGCTGTTGCGCATTTTCCGTAAATAGCCACCATGGTTCTTGGATCGGAGTGGAAACTAATGCGGAACATAATACTTGCTGTATTCTTAACATTGTCTTGGCTGCCGGCTGCTTTCGGAAATGGTGCCGATAATCCGCTGCCCTATCTGTGGCATACGGATGATGCCATTCGCGGCGACGTAGCTGTCGCCTATAACGGTACTCAGAATTCTAACAGTGGCACATTCGATATTGCGAATAGTGTGCATTACGTGCCCTACCCGGATGATTCAACATGTATCAAAGCATATGTCGTATATGGAAGAATAAACATGGCGGCATCCGTTGCCATTACACTGACGTTTGACGGGCAGGGAATGGGTCAGAAAACGGCATCCGCAGAAGATATTGTCGGCGGTTCATTTTATTATGATTGTTATATTTGGGATGTGACGGATGAAGTGGTTTTTCCGGCGACCTCTTATACATTCAGCCTTACACCGGCCAATTCGATACCGTCACTCGATATGGGCGCCGCGCTTGTCGTTGTCTATTCCGATGACACGCATATCAGCAATCCCGTAAAGGTGACGATATATGCAGGAGCGGAATGGCTGAATCCCGGCGGAGCTGGCGGTGCCAGCCAGCAGACAATTACCATGTCGTCGGCATATATCGGAAATGCGACCGGCTCCGGTTCTCTCGGTTATTTTGTCGGTTACAACGACAATGATGGTTCCGCTGAACGGATGATTTTCAATTCCGGAACGGTTGCCGGTCCGGGTAACATTTTTCCGGCTACCGGCGATCCCGCCTGTTATTACCGGGAAGCGGATATTACGATTGTTGATCCCGATATCGATCAGACCGCTGGTTTGGATGTCGATGTCGACGAAATGCTCTGGATGGTTGCCATGCTGGTGTCACCGGAGGTAGTTCCTACGGCCATACCCACGGAAACGCCAACCAACACACCAACCAATACACCAACCAGCACACCAACTAATACGCCGACCAATACACCAACTAATACTCCGACCGAAACTCCGACCAGCACGCCGACGGAAACTCCGACGAGTACTCCGACGGAAACACCCACAGAAACACCGACCATGACACCCACGGAAACACCAACCGGTACTCCGACGGAAACACCGACCATGACACCCACGGAGACGCCGACGATGACTCCGACAGAAACGCCGACGGACATTCCTACCAATACGCCGACAGAAACACCAACACCATTACCGACATCAACCAATACACCGGATTATACGCCGCTTCCCACGGCGACACCGCTGCCCATACCGGCTACAGGACCTGCGGGAGCTGGTTTGATCATCGCTGCTTTCAGCATGCTGCTGCTGGCATTGAAACGCCGCGTATAGCCATGTTAGGCGGACGCCGTGTCCGCTTCAACATATAAGGGGCGTACGTAGGTGCGCCCCGTTTTTATTGTTCTTTAATACATATCTAGCGTGAATTGACACCGCAAATCCTGGAAGCAATCTTGTCCAAATCCCTCAGATAGTCATCGACACGTTCCAGGTAGAACGCCAGAGCTTTTGAAAAATATTTTCCCACCAGACCATCAACAAAAAACTGGCTGATTTCTTTTTTGCGTTCCAGTATCAACTGAGCTTGTAAAAATATTTGCCGTTCGTCAAGAGATATCCTGCGCAGGCATAATTTCAAACCGGTCAGCGCTCGCGGTTGAAACATATAAATATACAGCAAATCCAGAGCATTTATGATAAGTGTTCTTTCCAATTCCTCAGCATCCGTTTTCACATTCTGAACGAGCTCTTTGGGTTTGGACAGCATTCCCAGGACATCCTTGTTCGGATAGAGCAATTCCAGCCGGCTGTGACAGTTCAGGACCTGTTGAATTTTATCTTTGTAGTCACGCAAACGTTGCTCCAGATTGACAAATCGATCCGCAGTTCCCTCTATGAACGCCGCCACGATATCCGATGAGAATTTTGAAATAATGGCTGCCCAGTTTTGAAGAATGGCGAGTACTCCTGGTACTCCTGCTGTTACCAGTATCGTTCCAAATATAGTGTTCATGGCGATAGCTACGGGAATGGAGATCACTGTTCGGAAAAGGTTTCCGAAAATTGCGCCCCGAGGCAATCCTCGGAATGCATTGTGTGTCGCAATATACAAGCCATTGGCTATGGCAATGCAGGTATAGAGCAATACCGGGCTTGTCGAAGTTGTTATGTTAAAGCTTCGGTCCAGCAGAACGGTTTTCACAAAATAATCTAGAAGCGGTACTGAGAAACCGGTATACATCAGCGAATCTGAAATACGATTCCAACTGATGTGATCATTCCATCTGAGAAGCGGTGAGCGTCTAAATCCACCACCCCCCAGCACTGATTGGAAGATATTCCTGACACTTGTTATCCCAAACCAGATAAATGCTCCGAAATACGCCAGCAGCCACCAATCGCGTGTCAGAAAAAATGTGAGAAATGCTGGAACCAGTCCAATCAGGATTTTCAAAGTATTTTTGATCGGTGTTCGCAGGTAGTTCATGCCTACTTTCTGCATTGTTGGTGCTGTATCTGCTTGTATCAGTGAAAATTGACTCCCCGGCTCGTCATGCAATCCACCCAGAGTCGTCAGATTTCCGGCATCGGAAAACCGTGCCAGCGCATTGACCACAGCCCATTCATTGGCATGCTCCAAACCGAATCCTTTGAGCCATGTAAATCTTCGAATTGTTTTTAAAAGCCAGTTATTTCGGAAGCTTGCATTTGTGGGTGCAAAATATGTTATGCGGAACCTGGCGGACATATGAACGGGTATGATCTCCCTTGATTTGTTGATGGAATGGCGTATCTCCGTTTGAGCTTTATATGGTAGGGTTTCCATGAGTGCCAGACCCATGCCGTGAATATTCTTTGACCTTCCTGCGGAGTCGCTCCCTATTCGCGTCGAGAGTGGTGTGCCCTGATACCAGTTGATCAATACGCCTACGTTTGCCTGAATATCCTTCAGTTTGCCGATTCGATCGCGCGCTTCCGGATCTCCGGTCTGCTCCAACCGCTCCATCAGTTTCCGGATAAACCGCTTAAGCGCAATAACATTGCCGGCGTTGATCATGTGCCGGAGTGCATCGATTTCTTTGCAGTACTGCGTCTTGTTGTTGATGTAATCCTTTAAGTTAAATATTTCTAAATGCGTTATCTTTCCTGTGCCTTCATACAACAACTCCACAACATCTTCGGTTGAAAGATCACTTAAGTTGAGTGTCAGCCGGTACCCTGTCGGCAAACTGTGAAATCTCTGAATCAATTCCTTAGGTGTTCGCTGCAATTCGACCGGAATATCAGCACCGGTCTGAGGCACATTAGGATCGGGAAGCTCCGGATTGGCGGATGGACGGAGATATAACTCCCATAGGGTTACCGAATCCAGCCTGTTCATTCGGTCGACGAGAGCGACGATTGCCTGTTTGCGGGATTCATCCGCCTCATTAAATTCCTTCCGGAGTGTTTCAATGCGTTGCGAAAAACGTTTCATCAATTTCTTATGAAGAAACTCCGCCAGATGAAGCAAAGATGGCTGGCCGGCGTTTACAAAAGAAAGAAATTCAGATGCATCCAATGGATCGACATCACATTCGTAATACCGGGCAAGATGGTCGCGATGTTTTTGATTGAAGTGTTCTAGAACGTTAATAACGTATTTTTGGCGGTAATCCGAAATCTTTCTGCCCTCTTCCATAAAAGTACGCATTGGGGATTCAGAGAGGAATTCCAGAAAATCCCGCTGGCTTAAGAATCCTCTCGGCACCCATATCAACCGTACGTATTTCTCCCGGAATTTCGCTGGCAGTTCAATACCTATACGCACAAACACACCCATGATCTCCGCAGCTTCAAGCAGTTCAGATGCAACTTCGCTTTTGACATGATTGTAGTACACAACTGTCAGATAACGGATGCCTTTGATCCAAGCATCCATTACGAGATGTGTGGGTGATTTCCGTCCTTTGGTATTGGCATCATGCACATGGTCGTCAAACGCCATTTGATTCCATTCTTCCGGCATTTCCAGAAGATGATACCGTTTCAGCATCGATCGAATCACACGAGGTTTTCCGGATGCAGCCTTATGAAAATCATGAGCCAGTTTGAGTTGTTTGTTTGGCAAACCTCTGGATCTGACAAGATCCTTTATGATGGCTAACAGCACTCTGGCGGTATTCCGCTGAAAGCCCGTGTGCGCCGAATGAAGCACCTCATCGTGAAGGGTACGCAATGCGCTGATACGCTCAGACGCTTTCCCCGCCTCTATCGAATCAAGCAGTGCAATGGCTGCATTGGCAATTCGAACATCGCTTTTGGCTGCCATCTCTTTGATGCCGTGGGGATGCAGATTGGGATTGGCCAGGCGTTGGAGTGATTTCGGCTGCTTTTCACGTTGCACAAGTTCATTCACTTTTTCCCGTAATTCATAATCTTGTTTGTCGAAAAACAGCTTCAAATCAGAACCTCCCGGGATTCCAGATAAATATTAATATACTGTTAGTTTTTTGTTAAAACACTATTAATCATATAAAAATCGCGCTTTTTGACTCTTTAATGATGTGTTTTAATGAAAGACGTCAGGTTTTTACTTTGGCAATCAGATCTCTTTCGATTAAACTTAAGTACAGAAGGTAATGCGGAAAATTCATGAGGAGGTGTGCCATGAAAGGGATACTGGGAGGTCTGATCGTTGTCTGTTTGATATTGCCATGCGGAGCTGCCGTTATTCATGTCCCTCAGGATGCGGCAACAATTATAGCTGGTATCGAATCAGCTTCGGATGGTGACACGGTTCTTGTCGCACCTGGCTCATATTCCGGAGACGGTAATATCAATATCGGTTTTCAAGGGAAATCGATACTCGTGATTTCCGAATCCGGTCCTCAAAATTGCATCATCGATTGCCGCAATAACGGCCGGGGATTTTATTTTGCACTAGGGGAAACATCAGAAGCGGTTCTGGATGGATTTACGGTTCGCAACGGAAATATTTCCGGATACTGGCCGGAGGGTTATGGTGGAGCGGTGTTGATCAGCGAGGCGGATCCAAAGATACGAAATTGTGTTTTCGAATATAATCTTGCCTATTTCGGCGGCGCGATTGCCATCAGTCAATCGGAAGCTGTCATTGAAAATTGTATTATCCGAAACAACACCGCAT
>JAFGJC010000445.1 GCA_016929305.1 candidate division CSSED10-310 bacterium
GCCCGGAACGAGTGATCGATTTACGCCGGAATCGGTGATCGATTCAGCCCGGAATATGCAACAGCCTTCATTTTTTGCTATGTAATACCAATTGCCATTTGAAATGAAGCATACATTTTTTATATCTTATCCTTACACAAATTCTATTGGATGCCATCATGTGCATCAAATCTCAGGACAATCGGTATAAGCCGCTGATGCATTTTTTGGGCTTCTTAGTTCACGGAATCAGGGTATTAAATAGTACTTGTTAATAGAGAGAATAATTGCGGGAAAGGTTATTCAATTTCCAAAGAGGTTATCCCTTCACGGATGGCATATTTAATTAATCCGGCTACATGATGGATATTAAGTTTATGCATAATTTGATAGCGATGGGATTCAATTGTTTTTTCGCTCAAATTTAAGCAATTAGCGATTTCTTTGTTGCTTTTACCTTCTCCTATTAAACATAACACTTGGCGTTCGCGTTTCGTCAAAGAACATGTTGATGAAACATGCAGATTTGATTTATCATGCAAGTATTCTACAACTGAATCCATGACTTTAGGACTGATGTAGGTGTGATGATTCATTACAGCATGAATGGCTTGGATAAGTTCTTCTCCAGCGCAGCTTTTGGGGAGATAGCCGGAAGCACCCGCCTCTATCATACGCGAAACCATAATGTCGCGCGTGTGCACCGATAAAGTAAGTATTTTTACATCTGGCATAATATTTTTAATTTGCCGTGTAACTTCAATGCCGTTTAGGTTTGGCATATTGATGTCCATTAATACTAAATCCGGTTTTAATTCTTGTACTTTTTGTAATGTTTCTAATCCGTTCCCGGACATCCCTATAATCTCAATATCTGAGTGTTGTTCCAAAAAAATTCCCAATCCACTCCGCACCACTTCATGGTCGTCAGCTAAGAGAAGCCGTATTTTCATTTTACCGCCTCAAAGTTTTTTATCGCCGTTTGTACTAAGCGGTGCTCGAATCGTTACTGAGGTGCCCCTGCCGGAAGACGATTCAAAAGTTAATGATCCGCCAATTTGATGTAAACGTTCCTGAATGCTGAAAAGTCCAAAACCATGTTTAGATGGAAAAAGTCTATTGTGATTGTCAGACGATAAGCCTTGACCGTTATCCCATACATTAATTTGAATAAAGTCGTTCAACCGTGCAATGGTCACTTTCGCTCTGCCAGCATTGGCATGCTTGTTAATATTCACAAGCAACTCTCGCGTTGCCCGAAAAAGAAAATATCTAAGATCTTCAGACACAGGCTTGGGATTTCCATCATCTTCAAACAAAAAATGAATTCCATATTGTTTACGAAGTAGACGGCACATTTCTTCAATGGCGGTCTCAAGACCAAGTTGATAAAGCTCAGGAGGGCAAAGTTCAAATGTTAAATGCTGGGTAGCTTGCAGGGTTTTATTAAGTTGATTTGTAATATGAATGGTTTTCCGGTGAATTTCATCTTTGGATTCATTTTTGAATAACGTGGTAAGTTCCATAATAGAAAGAGATAACGTTTGACAAATACTATCGTGTAGATCTGAGGCTAAACGCCTACGCTCTCGTTCCTCGGTGAGAGAAAGTTCAGATGTTAATTCTTTTAGCTTTTTTTGATCGTTAAGCAAACATTCCGTCCGGGCGGCGACCAGGTGAGAAAGATTAAAATAATTCGAAATATGGATTGAAATAAAAACTACAATAATAAACAAGGCAGCAGAGATAATTACTAAAAAAAGGGGTTCTTTGTACCATGGCGCCATAATTGTGAATGAAAAGGTGGCAGGAGTTTGATCTATATTCCAGTTGAGATCCATGGCGCGAACATCGAATTGATGAGGTCCAATGCTCAAATGTTTGCTGATGAAATCTGTCTCGGATGAAAATTCACTCCATTTTCCGCCATCGACCCGATGAGAAAATAAGAGACGTTCGGAGGGGGTTGATTTCCATCGATCAATTCCACCATAAGAAATGCGCGCCGTCCCTGCAGGGGGAATAGTGTGATAATGAGATTTTGTTGATTCGGTGAGAAATGTTTCTGGAGGCTCCAAATCCACGTCGGATTGGAAAAAGGATATTCCTTCACTTGCGCCAATCCAAATTTTTCCAGAGTAATCTTGGAAAATCGTGAATATGGTCGTTGAAGGAAGTCCATCGTTTACATCGTATTTTTGCAAAACATCGTCTTGGTATCTGTATAACCCGGTATCAGAAGCAATCCATATTGCACCATTTCGATCTTCCATTATTTGATATACCTGACCTAAACCCGATCGGAAAAGGTTCCATTGATCATTCTGGTACATCCATATTTCGTTTTTTGCGCCTATCCAGATGGAATTGTTGGATAAAATGGATGCGCATAAGATATTTTCCGGAGTGATGGGAGCATTGGATTGGAAAATCAGATTGTCATAATCCGCAAAGTTTTTACCATAACTTGCGGCCGGATTTTGTGAACTCAGACTTACGTCTGATGTCTCTTTTTTGTTGACGATAAAACGCTTATGGGTTGCATCAAATAATAGAGAACATTCATATTGATCACTCATTAAATCTATGACAAAACCGTGAATTATAATACATCGATCATCGTAAATTTCCAAATATGGACGCTGATCCCTATTCAATTTTAAGGTTTGGGGAATCGGATAATTATTCCATTCATTATTTTTATAGCATAAAAGTAATTCGGGAGTAATAAACCACAACGTGTTAGTTGGAAATTCTAAAATGGAATAGATTGATTTTTGATTACCCGATAGTAAAAAAGGGATTTTAAAATAGTTGATGTGGTGTTTGGCCAAGCCGTTGATCAACGATACCCATATGTTTCCATCCTCGTCAACGGTTAAATCGTTTACTATGCTCGAGATAACACTGTGATGGCCGGAATCCTGAATATTTTTACTATTCAATTTGTAGAGAGAGCGATTTGTAACGTCGTGGTACCATAAGTCTTGATTATTATCTAAAAAACCGTGAATGTCTCCATGACTCTCCCGGAGTAGAGACCACTCTTGACCATCAAATTGTATGATCTGACAAGTTCCGCGGACTCGTGAATTCGCCGATATAAATAATCCATGATTGCGAACTGCATGAATGTGATGGATGTTGTAAATCTTTAGACGTGGATCAATGGGATGATTATGTATTTGGCCGTCGCTTATATCAATATGTACGAGTCCCTCCTCACCACAGATCCAGATATTGTTTTTGCCAAATAAAATAAACTTGGTAAAAGATGTTAAGCAGGTCTCTACAGTTGATAAAAGTGTGGTCATAATTTGGGTTGACACGTTCCATTCCACAAGTCTGTCATTGAACAATACGTATATTTTGTTTGGCTCACAGAGATCAAATGA
>JAFGJC010000446.1 GCA_016929305.1 candidate division CSSED10-310 bacterium
ATGGCCTCGGATGAGAAGAAATCGCTACACCAGAGGCGATTTTGAATACGAGATCAAATGTTGACCGGTAATTTCCGAACGGCATTGGGGTTAGTAGTCATTAATAAATTCTGTTTCCCATTATTATTCAAATATCCATTTGAACTATCAATATGTCGGTCTGAGCATTAAAAAATGCTGATCTGTGTCTGTGTTTGCCCGGATTGCTAAGAGATAGTGCAAATAGCAGTCTCCCGGGAGGAGGCTGCTTTGATTTGATCACTGTACAAGGACATACGGCATGGTGATCTGTTTCATCTGCCTGCGGATGTGCAGGATGTAATAATCTTTCGCGATGGAGTTGATTTATTTACCTGTTCTCATTCGATCCTGCCTTTTTTTCTTCGTATCACGATGTTTGATTCTGTAGATTTGTTGTGAAATATAAAGCAATCCGATTTGACTGATTCAATTTTTCAGAGTATTTCAATAAATTGTCTACCAATCAATTCTATCAACTGTGGAGTAATTCGATCCCCTTTGTTACAATATCGATGAATTTGGATTTGATAAAGACCTTTGAAGAGATGACTCTTTCTTTTTCATCAACACGAACGATTTCGCCCCTACTTGCGAAATCTACCTATATCCAAATAAATTAATATTTTTTAACGATTAGATCAGTTTATTTGATGAAAACAGGATATAAATTGTGATGGAATTGAACCGATCAGAGCCTTATAAGTTAGGAGGAAGGAAAAAAAGGATTCATTATATACTGTTTGAATAATCCAAGATAAATATATCATGAATTGCATTGCACTTGGCTTAACAGATTGAGGGTAATAATGAGTGCAAAAACAATCATTTTGCATATTTCCGATCTTCACATTCGGAATGATAAATGTGAATGTTTCGAACGCACAGTTTTATTTGACACTTTTATCAAGCAAGTGAAAAGTGAATGCGAATCGAGACATAGACCGGAAATTATCATTGTAACAGGTGATATCGCGTATAGTGGAATAAGGACAGAATATGAATTTGCCGGTGAATTTTTAGAAACTCTTATTAAAAATCTCGGATATGAGAATGACAGACTATTCATCGTTCCAGGTAATCATGATGTAAACAGAAGGAAGTACAGGCCCAGCGATGTTCCCGTGTATAAAGACATGAACCATCTTAATAGAGAGCTTGGAAACTATAGATTCAGGGATGATTTGCTGAAGGGAATGACTGAATACTTTAAATTCGTTGAGGAATTATGCCCTCATTTAAAGCCGGTACAAAGGAACCTGATTCCCTTCGTGAGCAATTATGCGACAAGTTGTGGAAAAAATATTGGTTTACTTGGTCTTAATTCGGCGTGGATGTGCCGTAAATCGCCGGATCAGGGTGAAATCGCGATAGGTGAATATCAGATGAATGCGGCAGAAGCGGAGATGCGGAAAATGAATCCATTCGACCTATTGCTCTGTATAATGCACCATCCGATCCAGTATTTGTGGTACCAAGATCGGGAAATATTTCGCAGTTACCTGTCCGGTGGAAATGCCATCGTGCTTTGTGGTCATTTGCATGAACCAACGGGTATAAGTATGGACGATCTATCGGGGAGGTTAGTGCAACTGCAATCAGGGAGTTTGTATTCAACTAAAAAATTGTTGCAGCCCAGCAAATACTATTATCTGACGATCGATTGGGAGTACAGCAGGATTGAAATGGATTTCAGAGCATTCGATCCCATGAAAAGAAAGTGGTATATCGATTGTATGACCGGAATTGATGGACATATCGGTTTTGATATGTTCAACGCAAAGAGTTCTTATTTGAAATCAGGTTACCCTTGAGTCAGGAATGTGATTGGTGTGTATGGTGCTCATTGTCGTTGATCGACGAGTTTTAAGAGGGAAAAGGAAATCTAAACAATTCATCGGTTCATTATAAAAAAGGGTAATACGTCATAAGTAAAGTAAGAATGAAGAGTAATGTTCTGAAATACGAATCCGATGTTTTGAAAATAGTTGCAGGTCAAATTTAAATTAATTATTCACAAGGGAGGCTGCAATGTCTTCAATTGAACACGATCTCTCTAGTATCGACTTCGAATCAATGCTTGGTGGTCCGCTGACGGCTGTTGTCAATGCACAGGCACAGGCGGCGATCTCGTCGGTGAATTTCATCAAGAGTGTAGGCTTTAAACTGCCACGTGTAACACAAGCACCGGACGCACAGAGTGTCGGAGAGCCGATTTATGTGACTTTTCATTATCCGAAGGAGATTTCTCCATATCAGCCAGCCGTAGAGGGACGGCCGGCAAAAGATGGAAAGCCAGAGATCGTTCCGAGCCCTTCGATTCCTGCGGTATACGAGACACAGCAATTATCAGTTCCGATACTTACGATGCTTCCGATTCCATTCATTCGGATAGAGGAGACGACAATCGATTTCAATGCAAAGATAAATTCTATTGAATACAAGAAGACAGACTCCTCTATTGAAGCTGATAGTTCGCTGGAGGCTGGTACCGGATGGTTATGGGGATCCGCCAAGTTGAAAGTTTCGGCATCCTACAAGAAATCAACCTCATCAGGTTCGAACGTCGACCGGACCTATTCTCTGGCGGTTCATATGAAAGCGGTGCAGGATGAGATGCCTGCTGGAATAGAAAAGATATTGTCCATACTTGAGAATAATATTACCTCGCAGCCGGTTAAAAAATTTTGAGAAAGATTCAAATATAGAATTGCGAAGATATAGGTTTTGGCATAAGTAGGAGGATTCCATGCTATATTTAGGCGATTATCTAAGTACCATCATTTATGAAATTGCAGCCGCACGGTTGAAAGCCGATCTTGAGACTATAAAATTAGCGGATTATTATGCAACGCATCCATACCTAAAACATATGTCCGTACCGCACTTCCGGATCCCGACCATCACTTTGGATATTGCGGTCACCGCTCAAGGAACTGAAAAAATTGAAAAGAATCAATCGGTGGGGACCTTAAACTCGGGTTGTCAGATTAAAAATATCCGAGAGATAATAGATCCAATCCTCCATGCGGCTGAAGTAACGTTGAATGATGAAGAGCTACAAACATTTGATAGCAAAGTGGGATTAAAAGCGGCGGTACTTTCATTACAGTCGAAATATGCGAGCGCCGTGCGTACATCCGAAATTTTATCAAATGAAATAATGTCACTACTGATGCAATCCAAAGGTTTTCTATCGATACGTACAGAAATAAAGCGGGAGCAGTTGGCAGAAGACATTCGAAATACTTTACAAAGGTATCTTATGGAAAATGCCCCTCCATGTGACCGTTTAAAGGTCGAAGTGACCGCTTCGGAATTGAATAAAATTGGAAACAAGGATTTGCTTACTATTCTCCATCTTGAAATTACCGAGGACTCATTGGAGTGGGTCACTGAAGAGGTTTTAGGAGAGCGTAAACACAGATTAATACAGGAGTAGCTATGATTCGCCTGACAATTCTTGAGGAAATACAACGGCTTTGTACAAAAATGCCTTCTATCGTGGACCTCTATGAGAAAGACGATCCTGATTTTGTTCAGGCAGTGACTGTATGGCTGAAAGAGATTGAACAAAGCATGATCCATTCTCAGGTTCACGGAACAGGGCAGATTTCAGCGTTGCGAGCACAACTTGCATCGGCAGGTAAAGGAGTCGTTCCAGAAAAAATTCAAATAAAGGGAAATCCATCCCTTCACAAAATAAAGAATGCCGTTGCATCCGAGGTTCTCTCAAAGGCAGGAAAGATGGTGGCAGAGATCGTGAACCCCGCATTCAATCAAGTCGGAGAGTCTTTGAGGCTGATAGGGCAGATGCTTCCAATAGCGCAGAAGAAGGGTTTACTATCAAATAGAATTCTAGGAGGAGACATGTCTGTAATATGGCAAAAGATCCAAGATGATCCTGATTTAGGAAATATTGCCCTCCATGTCTTAGGGTTGACTGGTAAAACCGACACTTTGATCCTTTTTGAGCGGTCAATGTCATTGTTGCAATGATGCAATAATCATTGCTATTTGGGAAATTCTATCGTTCGAAAGCAAGAGAATCGGAAACGGATGCCTGAATATCGAACACTAACAATTTAAAAAATGAGCAAACTATTCGATCCAATGGAAAGTAAGAACTATTAATAAACTATAACAGGGAGAAGTGCTCTATGGCAGTGGAAAATATAGGCAATGTTAAGATGAGTAATTGTGATCTGGTGACGTTTCTCGAAAAAAATAAAAACATCGATTTCCTGACTTTTAACCTTCAGGATGAAAAGAATATTGAAAGACTTTGCATCGATGAGAGTGATGAAGAAGTAAGAAAAATTGTTGCTCACCTGAAAGCGTTTCAAAGAGTGTTGAGAATTGCTCCTGGAGGACGGAAGGATTTGGCGTTGACTCTGATTAAAGCGGGTATTCATTCAGCGCTGCAGATCGCTGCGATGACGAGGAAGGACTTTATGCGCAGATTATCAAGCATCTTCCATGATGACGGTAGAACCTCAGATGAGATTTACAGAAATGCCTTGCAAAAAAAATCTGTGATACTAATCAAGTATATGAACTTACTGCAGAACAGCGAACCGCATATCTCCTCTGCGCGTTTCAGCTGACAAACTTCAGTATGGAAGAGAATAAATAATCGGAAAACGGATAATATAACTGCTGTCGGGTCAGTATAAAATCAAACATATAAAAGAAAATAGGACGGTTATCAACCGATAAATCACAATACGATACCATAAGGAGTTACTACCATGTCAGAAGAAAAATTGATTAGTTATGAAGAATTATTCGGTAATCTGGATTACTCGTCCGCTGATGAATGTCGGTCGGTGATCGCTCCGGCAGCCTATCTCACCGATATCATGAATCTTAAAAACTGGGAATACGACAGTGGCAACATTACAAAAGAGGATGCAGTTGATGACCGAAGGGAAGATATTTCCGATATCCTTCTCGATGATGAAAACACAAAAACGGAAATTCCGTATCTTGATATTGTAAACCAAATAATGGAAAACAGAATCTCGAAAGAAATCAAGGAAGCCGATCCATACGAAAGGCTGAAAAATACCGCATTTCCAACGAATCTACCTTTCAACCTGCATAAGACCGAGATCAATGAAATGATCAGATATTTGAAAACGGATGCAACGAAGCTTTACAAGGCATTTGCGCCCATACCTAAAATCGAACTCGTAGCTTCGGAATACTTAGGTCTTTCTGAAGAGGACGTGAGGATTATAGAAACAGAAATTACTGATCATAAAATCCTCATGGAGAAATATGGAATGAAAGAAGGAGAAACTTTTGAAGATCTTTCAAAATGCGATAGATTCAGAAAAGCAACAGGGCTTTCAGTTCTTGAATTAAAGGAATTGCTCTTCCAAAACCTAAGCGATAGTGAAATAAAAAATGGAGTATCACAGCGATTTTTTATTAATGGATCGTCCTCTGGAAATGGTTATCTGATCCTGGTAAGAAATGACGATAAGGAAAATGAGTTGCTGAGAGTGCGTTCACAATTGTCCGACGGAAAGGAAAAAGAAAGCATCCCTTCTGAGGAATATTTTGAAAGAATAAACCGATTCATTCGTTTAGCCCGTAAAACTGAGTTGTCGTTTACAGATCTGGATACGATTCTTACCACTTCGTGCAATGCATCGATAACTACAGACGCTATCCCAATTATAGCAGCTATCAAATGGCTTAAGAACATCTTTGAACTTCAAATCGATGAGATATGCGCATTCTTTTCGGTGATTAAACAATATGGGAAAGGTACCGGAACTCTCCCTGAGGATCTTTATAACAGAATTTTTAATAACACTTATGACAAAAGCATCAGTGAAATTTTCGAAACCGACAAAACTGCATTTAACGGACGACTACAGGCATGCCTTGAGTGTACAGAGCCTGAATTCAACAAACTAAAAGAAATAATTGAAGCAGCCGGAAAGCAATTAAATCCAACACCATCGGGACTGTCTTTGCCATACAGAATAAAAAAATTATCGACACTATGCGGAATAACGATTGAAAATCTATTCAAACTCTTTAGGCTTATCAATAAAAACCTATCTTCCATCCAGACAGTAAGATTACCTCTCATGTTCGATTTCAGTGCGACTATGAATAAGTGCGAGGAGATTATCTTTTCAGAAAATAATTCAAGGAAAGATACGCTTCAAAGAACTAAAAATATCCTTTGGCTTATCCAATTCTCAATCGCGCTCATGAAATGGACGAAGGATAATGGAATGTCTGTCGAACAGATAGAGTTTATTTGTTACGATGATTTTTCTCTCGTAGTTGAAGGTGTCCCCTCTCGTGAGGAAGTTGAGGAGTTGTTGCGAGATATTAATGGGCAATGCAGAACGCAGCTTCTGAACAAAGAGTCATTGTTATCAGGAGTGACTGATACTGTAACGGCGGCAGCTCTATTCAACCATATATCGAATTCAGAATCGGGAATATGCTCGGAAAACGGCATCATCAAGCGCTCAATAACCGCAAAACAGCTAAGGCAAGTGTATACAAAAGCATTACGGGAAAAACTGTTTCTCACAATCGAAGATTTCGAAAAAACAGGATTATCTAAAGATCTTCTGAATGAACTCCTCGGAGTGATGAAGAACAGAAACCATATCGATGATGAGGGATATATTAATACTGATGATGCCAATCTTACCTTCTTTGCAAATTCAGGAAATGGCGATGCATTTCTTCCGGAAGCAGACAGGACCGCTGCAACAGCCATTTTTAATATAGTTTCAGAGCGCATAAAAATATACTCGTCCATCGAAGGTTCTATTTTTTCGGAGTGCACGATTATAGAAGAGAAAATAAAAGAACATGCTAGCCGTCAGAGATCGCTTCTGTTCCTTTCTCTTGAAAGCAGTCTCGGCATCTCTTCCGATGTTATTGAGGTGCTGTGCAATACCTTGTTCAGATCCTATGATGAACCGGAAGAGATGGGCGTCGCGCATTTTATCCTCCCAATCATGGATGCTTTCGACAAGGAGGCATCTGTAGGAGGAACACTTTTAGACGCTTTATTCTTAATCTCATTCCGAAGATTACTGAGGTTCGGCCTGCTCTCAACAAAGACAGGATTAACGGCTCGCGAACTTGAAACGCTGTTCTTCATCAAAGAAATTCAAAATACAATCCCTGAGAAACTCAAGGTGCCGCATCAGTTCAATCAGAGGATCGATGCACTCTTTGGCGATGCCGAAAGAAACATCTACCTTTTCAGCGGTGAGAACTACATTTGTTATTCCGGTACGAACCAATCAATAAGCAAAATAGGGAATATAAATGAGCTTCCCGAAATACCGAAAGAATTCAAGACATCAATTACCGCTGCAGTAAGGGATTGGGCGCCACAGGAGAAGGAAAGAAAGACATACTTTTTTTCCAAAAACAGTTTCTGTAACGCAGAATCTCCGGAAAAGGTGGTGTCAACCATGGAGTATTGGGGGAAAGTACGAAACAACATCTTTGACTCGAACACAATTGATGCAGCCCTGAGAACCGATGACGGCACACTCTACCTATTCAGCGGAGACCAGTATGTCCGCTACAGTGACAAATCTAGAAAATATGTCGATGAAGGATATCCGAAATTAATCGCGCGTAACTGGAACGATGAAAATCGGGTGCGGCTACCGTTCGAAATAAGGAAAAAAATCGATGCAGTATTCATCGACACCGATAAAAGAGCCTGCTTTTTTTCGAATACTTCATTCATCGATTCGTCGAATCCATCAGATGTTCAAAAGACAGCGGATCGTTGGGCACGTGTAGTCAACAACATAGCAGACGGAAACAGAATCGATGCCACATTCACTAAGGACGACAAGACATTCATGTTCAGCGCGGATCAGTATATCAGGTATTCCACGAAAGATTATTCAATTGTTGACGAAGGATATCCACTTAAAATCGAAAATAATTGGAACAAAGAGGGAATCAAGGAGCTTTCAGGTGAATATCTAAAAAGAATCGATGCCGCTATCTGCGGCACTGATGGACATGTCTACCTGTTCAATGGAAACACATTCATATGCTCCGATAATGATGTTTTGCCAACGCCGATCAATGAAAAATGGGGAAGAGTTATGAACAATATACGGTTGAAGAACCAGGTTGATGCCGCATTAGTGAAAGGAGGTATTACCTATCTCTTCAGCGGTGACCAATATTACCGGTATTCGGGAAAGGATTATGCAGTCGTAGATGAGGGGTATCCAAAAAAGATTAGTGGCTGGAGCATTCATGAGAATGAGTTTTCATTGCCGGACACTTTCACGAATAAAATCTGTGCAGCTTTCACGGCAAAAGACGGTATAGATTATTTATTTTCTGGGAACCACTACCAAAGCTCAAAATCCGGTTCGATTCCAAAGTTAGTGAAGGATAGTTGGGCGCGTGTAAGGAATTCAATTAAAACGAACAATAAGATGGACGCCGCTTTCACGGCGCCGGATGGCAAAACGTACCTATTCAGCGGTGATCAGTTTTATCGATATTCCGGAACGAATTACACCGCTGTTGATGAAGGGTATCCCCAAACGATTAAAGGCAATTGGGGGGAACTCCCTGAATCATTCTGCACAAAAATCGATGCTGCATTCACCTTCAAAGCCGGTTCTGTCGACCGCTTGTATCTGTTCAGCGGCAAATACTATGTACGTTATTCTGGAGGAAACTACTCAAAAATTGACGCCGGATATCCGAAAAAACTCGATGAAGAGCAGAATCCGGAGGGTTTTTGGTTCGAACCGATCTTTCATTCAAATTCTGAACCGACCATGCATGACCGCACGATCGCGACAATTTTTACCGATCAATTCAATGCAAAACCAAGGATCAACTTTTTATATTATGGACGTGACGGTAACGAGAGACTTTTGCGATATGAATACGATAAGACAAACTACCGCTGGTCGGAGTCAGTGCTGGTTTCAAAGCTCGCCATTTCTCCATTTACATCGATAAGCGCTGGTTTCTCAGGATCCAATGGTAAGGTGTATCTATTTTGCGAGAACGCATTTGCAGAAATGGTAGGTAATTACGAGGCGATAACCACGCCAGCGGCTGTGAGTGATACCTGGGGTAAAATTATGAATAAATTCCAGGACTTCAACAGGGTCGATGCGACACTCCTGACCAAAGACGGAGTCACATATCTGTTCTGTGATACGCAGTATGTAAAATACAGCGGTGATATAACCCCTGAAGCAGCCGACTTTTTTGTTGATGAGAGCTATCCCAAGACCATTGCCACCGAGTGGAATAATGAGAATTGCGAGATTCAGTTGCCTGCCACCTTCAAGCCGGAAGGTTTTGCCCTTTTCGCTTCACCAAGTGGCGTTATTTACAGCTTTAAGGAGGACACCTTCATAACTTCTTCAAATCACCAGCCGGTGCTTGTTAACGAGGTATGGGGCAGGCTCGACAATACCATCGAGGCTCTGAATTCAATCGATACCGCCTTTGTACATAATAACAAAACCTATCTGTTCTGCAAGGACCAGTACACACGCTACAGCGGAGGGTATTCCGGATATGTCGATGAAGGATATCCGAAAAAAATCGCACATATCGATGCAGAGGATGGCCTCGGTGTGGTCAAGCAATTCCCCGACGAGATAGACGCGATCATGGCGGGTGTGGATGGCGCTATCTATGTCTTCACCGGTAGCACATTCGTCTCATCCTCAGATCCCTCGCACCGCTCTGCGATCAATGACCGGTTCGGAATTGTGCGGAATAACATTGCAGAAACCGGTCGTATTGACATGACGGATAAGACGGACGACGGTATTCTTTATTTGTTTTCCGCTGATCAGTATATCCGATACAGTCCAGGCAGCAGGACTTTTGTGGATGAGGGATATCCTAAGACCATCGTTCGGTGGAAAGAATTTGAGCACAATCCTCTACCGATCATACCTGATGAGAAGATCAAAACGTGCTTTACTGACCATGATGGGGAGAAATACTTCTTTGCGGGGAACAAATTTTATACCTTGCGTAATCCATCTGAAACCAAGCTCATCAATTCGAAATGGGGCAAGGTGAGAAACAACATTCAGGAAAACGGAATTGTTAACGCGGCGTTCATTCGTCCTGATGGGAAATTGTATCTGTTCTCCGCAGATCAATATGTGCGGTACTCACCGGATCAGGCCGCTTACATAAAGGAGGGATATCCGAACGCGACGGGAAAAACGGCCTACGTGGATGAAGGATTCCCGAAGCAGATTTCCGACAATTGGGGTGATCTTCCTAATGAATTTCGCAGTGGAGTGGATGCAGGCTTTGTCTTCGATGGATACACGTACCTTCTCAAGGGTGAAACCTATGTGCGGTATTCTGACGCTGCATGCACATCAATCGATACCGGATTTCCAAAAAATATCGCACTTGAATTAAATGGTAGGCCGGAGATACGATTGAGTGATGCACGAACCTTCCAGCAATACAAAGAGCTTTCTAGATGCTTTGGGGATTCCGTCAACTCGATTATCGCCTACCTCGATGCATGCAAAAAAGGATTGTCCCCAAAGGATCGGATCGTCCGTCTTTCATCGGTCACCGGTTGGCAAGGATCGGAGATAGAATTTATATCAACGAATGATATCCTCTCCGTGGCGGACATCAGTGACATTCAGGCTCTGACAGAGATGAATGATCTTTTTGCTTTGGCAAAGTCAATGGGTTCACTGCCATCCTCGGTTAAGAAAGAGATCTGGGATCGGATGTATGGAAGTGTCAAAGATCTAAAACGCGGATCATCCGTTCTCTCTGAACGGCTTCGTTCTGTCCTTGGAACCTCTTCATGGATTGAGCTTCGAACCGAGTTGCACAATAAGATCAATCGTGCCAAGAGAGATGCACTCCTGGGGTACCTTATTCATATCATGGAGCAGACGCTTGGAACTGAGTGGATCAAGAATCCAAGGGATCTCTATGAATACCTTCTCATCGATGTCGAGATGGGAGAGGAGGCAACAACCAGTCGGATACAGGAAGCGATCATGTGCATGCAACTCTTCTATCACCGCACCCTTATGAACCTGGAGGATGTGAACCAGGAAACAATGCTGGAGGTGAAAGAGAAGCTTAAAAAATGGTGGAACTGGATGAAGAATTATCGGGTTTGGGAGGCAAATAGAAAGGTGTTCCTCTATCCTGAAAATTACATACGACCTGAACTTCGCTCGGACAAAAGCCCTGAATTCAAAGAGCTTGAGGAAGCATTGCTCCAGGGTGACATATCAGACAACACGGTTGACGCTGCGTACAAAACCTACCTTGAAAAATACGGTCAGATCTCAAGGCTTAAAATCGCTGGTGGATATGTCTATCAAAGAAATATGGGTGATCAGGATGATAAGAGTTCGACTGCCGAGGCTCTCGTTGATAAGAAGATTTTTATGTTCGGATATAGCAATACCGAGCCAAAGAAGTATTACTATATGTCAGGAGACATACTCGAGGATATTGAACCAAAAACCAAAAAAATCAACCAGACTATTGACTGGTCTTCATGGAAAGAGATCGGTATAACCATAGACGCTGAGAGAGTGTATCCGGTATTCTCTTTTAACAGGTTATTTGTGTTCTGGGTTGAGCTCAGAGAAAGAGACCAGAGCTCGTATTCAGACAGCGTCGGACCTGAGAACAAGGTCACCCAGTATGATCCGGTGATATACTACTCTTTCCATAATCTCAAGGGGGGTTGGACCAATCCGCAGAAGATGTTTGATTTAAGCAGCTACATCGATAAAACTGATGTATCCAGGAGAGCCTTGTTTATTGATGATAAGAAAAAAATTGGAAAAGCCGACTATATCCCTGCACGAGATGTGCTCAATGGCGCCCGATTGTATGTCACCAATCCGATAACGAGCAGATATTACAATGCTGAAGAGTTCATCTATATTTCGTATGAAGTCAGGTATATTGCAAATTCTGCTGCATATGAGTTCACTTTTGAAGGGAAACTCAAGTCTAATCTTGAGTTTGAGCAGGGACAGGTTGATTCAAACATCATGGATAAGCTTGATAAGAATATTCAGTTTCCATTTGATAAGTTCGGCATTACTCCTGTCTCATACAGTCACTGGAAGGGATTTTACAACGACTCCTTCAGCGCACCTTGGTTCAGCTTTAATGCTGCAGGAGGAAGCTTCCTTATTAAACCGAGCATAATCCCTGACGCACCTGTCGTAAAGAGTAATAAATCCCTTTATGACATGACATGGAATAACCTTCCTGACTCAGGATTCACGGATTTAATCAACAGGAAGCATCTCTTTTATCGATACGATGTCACAACTCCTGGTGCAACCCAATACTATAGGGTTAAAGATGGGGATGCTTTATCCGATCCTGTTCCAGTCACTAATGTGTGGGGGAAGAGAAATATTCTCATATGGTATCCTGACGGAATTGAGTGTGCTGCGGTAAATGGCGAAAAGACATTCATTGCCACAACCGGTAATCGATATATGAGTTATACCGGATCGGAATTGGAGTTCGTTGATCAGAGTTCCGTTGAAGATACGGCAAATCCTTTCTCACTCAATCAGATATTAGCGTATGGTGCGACACCTGAATCGTGGCATAGGGTTAAGGAGGATTTGGGAGACTTTCTTGATACACTTAACAATGTGTTCGTTTTTTCCGGTGATAACAACCTCTATCTTGTCGCAAATCCTATGAATGAGAACGGCCAGGCAGTAGCAGAATATACCATACCAGTCATAAGCGAATTCTGGAAGGAGTTGGCATTACTAGTTACTGAGAGCACCGTCGCGGAGATGCTGACAGGCTGGACAGCGGCACAGTCAGCCTGTTTATATACTCAGAGCGGGAATAAACGGCTCTATATAACTTCAGGTGATTACGTCTTTATCAAGGACTATTATGCCAAAACGAATAAAATATGCACTGTCATCGAGCTTACCCATCCGGATCTGATGGCAACAGTCTATGATGAAACACCAGTCAATGCGGCTGAAGCACCGTGGATTGGCGTTGCGCAAAATCCCATGGAATTTATAACAAGGCTTGCTGGTGTAGGGTATCAAAGCGGTAATTTCAGATTAATTGCACAGAAGCAGGATAAAACCTATGAATATACAGTACCGGTGACTGAGGAACTTTTTGATATCGTAGCAAGTATTATTAATGATCCGGCCGTTTCACCAATGATTGCTTCTTTGACAGAGCTCAGTGCCGCCGACTTGTATGAAAACAAAACTATTAAAAGGCTTTATATCAGAAGCGGAATCACCGTAATCATATTCGACTATTTGACAGGAGAATGGTCAGTCAAGAATGTAAGCGATCTGGCTCATCCGAATCTTTTTGCAAAGACATCCTCATTGGATGGACTTCTTCCATCAGGACCTGCAGTTGCCTGGCGCGATGTGGCTGAGGATTTCGAGGAGTATATGAGTACCGTGCAAAACGCCCTGGTTTGGAAGGGTGTGTTGTACCTGCTTACCCCGAAATCCACCGGAGGTTTTGAATATGTGACGCCTTCAGCCTCGAATTTCTGGGGTGCTGTTGCTGAAAATCTCCCGGTTGTTAAAGATTTTACCTCGATTGATTCATCCTGCGTCATAGTCGAAGGTGGTAACAAGCGCTTCATGGTCACGTTTAATGAAAATGTGGTCTGGTATGACTATTTATCAGGCAAGTGGAGCCTTTCAACGATAAGCAAAGATTTCGGGATTGATTTCACAAAGATCAATGGTGCGATACTGGCGCCGGATGACAAGGTCTATCTCTTCAGTGAAAAGAAATATTCTGAGAAGATAAATAATGATTTCGCCACTGCTTCATTGACATCAAAGTGGGGATTCCAGACCAATTCCATTACCTCCATTGTGGATGCGGCGTTCATGGATGGTGACGGAAGGGTATATCTATTTTCAGGAGAGAAATATGTCCGATATTCAAACGTCAACAATACAATTATTGATCTGGGATATCCGAAAAACGTTCGTGCCGACCTCGGAATTAATCTTGACGAAGTAAGGGCCGAGTTCTCAGCGGATATAAACAATGTAGAGATTCAGAATGTCGGAATTAACACAGCTTTTATAAAAAATTTGGAAAGACGAAGTACCACTGGTCAGGAGATAAACGAGGAAAAGATGTATCTCTTTATAGATCTCACTGCAGTCATAACCCGATACATCTGGAAATGGAGATGGAGATGGTGGGGCGGTTGGAGATGGCATAATAAGTTTGGTATCATTACCAAGCGCAGGGACTGGTGGGGCTGGTGGTGGCCTGAATATTATGTTGAAGAACAGAAGGAAACTGTACGCAAGAGTGTCTATTTGCGATTCTCCCGCACTGATGAACAATTCCTTATGGATAAAGATTATCCGAAGGTTATCACAGGCAACTGGAGCAATCTTCCGGGTGACTTCAACAAAATGATCACAGCCACATTCGAAGATGTCGAAGGCAGCGGTGATTCTGAGAAGGATGTGTTCTATGTTGTCAGGGGACTCGTGGAGAAGGTGGATGGAGTAGACAAGGTCACCAATGATTATATCAAATACACCGGTAAAGAGAATTTCCCTCGTGAGATATCGGAGGAAGTTTACGACATCATTCGATTGACATCAAATACATCTGAGGTGTTGTCTCAGAAACTGCTTATTGATGACATTGACGGCTTGATCTCCCTTTCGACTCAGGAAACCGATGAATTGCCGAAATTCCAAAAGCGAACAGACATCGACAGCGACATAAATGATCCAAAGGATGAAAGTGTTCCTCTAACACTGAAGGACAATCGAAAAAATGATATCGTCGTCTACCGGGCTGAATACATAAAGAACGTCCCTTCAGGAAATACACTCGATTTTTCGAGCATAAACGGACAATATTACTGGGAGATATTTTTTCATGCGCCAATGCTCATAGCCCAGGCTTTCAACAACGCCCAAAAATTTATGGAAGCAAATTCATGGTATGAACGAATCTTTGATCCGACCGAGAAATACGATGCAGTGAAAAAGTCATTCTGGAAGTTTCTTCCCTTCCATGAGGACATAAAAACCGTCCAGTCTGATGATGTGAACAATCCAGCCCAGTATAAAAAGTACCTGAATGATCCGTTCGATCCACATGCGATCGCAAGGCTTCGTCAGATAGCGTATCGTAAAGCCGTTGTGATGAGTTACATTGACAATCTCATAGATTGGGGCGATATGCTATTCCGTCAGTATACCAGGGAAACGATCAATGAGGCACGAATGTTCTATGTTCTTGCATATGATCTGCTTGGAAAAAAACCTGAATTGATTGGCACGAGAAAGTTTTCGGATGCACGGACGTATCAGCAGTTGCGGGAGGAAAAGAATGATCTAAACATGGCTCTTATAGAGCTGGAGAACCTACCCAGCAATGCGGCAATCCCATTAAATGGTTTTGATACATCGCCAAACGGTTCTCTACTTGATCCGTATGGATACTTTTATATCCCGGAAAACCGGGAATTTGCCGACTATTGGGACCGAGTGGAGGACCGGCTCTATAAAATTCGGTATAGTCTCACCATTGAAGGAGTTAAACAGAAACTGTCGCTTTTCGAGCCGCCGATCGATGTGATGGCATTGGTTAAATCGGTTGGAAGCGGCATGGGGCTTAGCCAGGCATTGGCTGACTTTAATGTCGCAATTCCGCACTATCGGTTCACATTCATCCTCAGTAAAGCACGCGAACTGACTTCGCGGCTTGTGCAGTTCGGTCAGAACCTTCTTTCAGCTCTGGAAAAGAAGGATGCCGAAGAGCTGGCATTGCTCAGAAATACCCATGAAAAAGCGATTCTAAAGCTGACTCTTGATATCAAAAACGCACAACTACAGGATTCCGAGGAAACATTAAAATCTCTGAAAGCGAATTTAAAGAGCGCAAAAATCCGGGAGGCTCATTATGGTACACTGATCGCAAAAGGATTGTCTTCTTTCGAGAGCTCACAATTAGAGCTGCTTGCGTCAGCACAATTGTTTACAAATTTATCCCAGATATTCTCGATTGCGTCATCAATTGGAGGCATGATTCCTGAAGCAGGTGCTTTCGCGTTTCACTGGGGTGGTCATAACCTCGGTATAATGCTTTCAGGCATTTCCCAGGCGTTTAACATTGTTTCTAGCAATTATTCTTATCAAGCCAATCTTTCATCGATACTTGGAGGATATTACAGACGGTCACAGGATTGGAATCTACAGCAACAGCTGGCAAAATGCGATATCGAAAACATAGAACGGCAGATCGCAGGCGCGGAGATCAAAGCCAGAATCGCACGTCTCGACATCGAAACAGCAAAGATGAACATTAAAAACTTAGAATCCGTCGACACCTTTATGAAGGGGAAATTCACCAACCTTCAACTCTACCGATGGATGTGTTCAAAACTTTCAGGCTTTTATTTCCAGACCTACCAGATGGCCTTGGACATGGCGAAGGCGGCGGAAAAATCGTTCCAATTCGAACTCGGCCTCAAGGAAAGTGAAATCCGCTTCATTCGGTCCCTGTACTGGGATAGCCTGAGGAAAGGGCTTCTCTCCGGCGAAACCTTGC
>JAFGJC010000447.1 GCA_016929305.1 candidate division CSSED10-310 bacterium
CGCCGCGACACCTGACTGGAAAGCCAAAGTTCTATTATGGAAGTCGGAGATCGAATTTGAACATGAAAATTATGAAAATGCATTGGATTCTGCTGACAAAGCTCTGAAGATTGTCGAGGATATCACCCTAAAAAAGAAGCTTTTGTATATTCTTGCCAAAATTCAGAAAGCTCAAAATAAACTCCCGCAGGCAATAGAAAATCTCACATTGTTAGATACGATAAGTGACGATACCGAAACGGCTAGATATCAACTTGACTTGGCAAATTTATACATACTGAACGGTGAACCCCATAAAGCGTTAAAAATTGTTAATCAGTTGAAAGACGACAAATTCGCTGATCAAGTACATCTATCGGAAATATATAGGGAGGAAGGACATGCATTAGTTGCTCAAAATAAAATAGTTAGAGCTATTGAAAGCTATATTAGGGTGTTTGACATTCCTGATCTTACATTGGACATGCATCAGGAGACACTTAATATTGTTCGAAAATTAAAGCGCGAACTCGAATCAGCCGAAGGTCTGAAAAAGTACCGAATTGATCCCACTGATCGCAAATATTTATCTAATCTTCTGACACGTATTCCTGAAGAAGACGATTTTTTTACGAGATTGAAAAAAGGCTTATCAAAAACTAAAGCAGGTTTTATCGGAAGAATAGAAAAAATATTATCCGGATCGAAAACTATAAATGAAGATGTTCTGGATGAACTCGAAGAAACATTGATTCTTTCAGATATTGGTGTGGAAACCACGCGACGTATTATTGATGATCTGCGGGAGAAGTATAAAAAAGCGGAATTGAGTGATCCTGAAGAGGTTAAGAATCACATCAGGAGTGAAATCCAAATGCTTCTGAAAAACAGTTCCGCTGCCTTGGAAATTGGTTCTGAAAAGCCTCGTGTTATTATGGTGGTGGGTGTCAATGGCGTAGGAAAAACAACTACCATAGCGAAAATTGCTAAAAGATTTAAAGATCTGGGTAAATCGGTTCTGCTCGCCGCAGGAGACACATTTCGTGCTGGAGCAATTCAGCAGCTTCAGGAATGGGGCAGACGAATAGATGTTGAAGTTATTGCCCAAAAAGAAGGCTCGGATCCTTCTGCAGTTGCCTGGGACGCCGTGGCTGCAGCGAAAAACAGAGCTGCAGATATTGTGATCATCGATACCGCAGGGCGTTTGCATACCAAGTACAATCTGATGGAGGAATTACGCAAAGTACATCGTGTTATTGGAAAAAATATTGCCGGTGCGCCCCATGAAGTCCTTCTTGTGCTGGATGCGACAACAGGTCAGAACGCGATTACTCAAGCAAAACTGTTTAAAGAAGCCGTTGATGTCACCGGTATCGTTCTAACAAAATTAGATGGGACCGCGAAAGGCGGTATCATTATCAGTATTATGGAAGCCCTGAAGATTCCTGTTAAACTGATTGGAATTGGTGAACGCATGGATGATCTCAGGGATTTCGATTCGGATCAGTTTACCGCTGCTCTTTTTGAGATCCAGACAAATGAAGACTGACACACACTGGATGCGGAAAGCTCTGGCTCTTGCCAGATCTGTTCAAGGCAAAACACACCCTAATCCAACTGTCGGCTGCGTAATTGTGAAAAACAACAGGTTGCTGGGTCAAGGCTATCATAAATTTGCTGGTGCTCCTCACGCTGAAATCGATGCACTAACATCTTGTGGGAATAATTCTGCATCAGGAGCAACCTGTTATATAACAATGGAACCCTGTAATCACTTCGGTCGTACACCGCCGTGTACCGATGCACTTATAAAATCCGGGATCAAAAGAGTTGTTATAGCTTTAAGGGATCCAAATCCTGAAGTTACAGGGGGAGGCATTGAGAAACTTAAAGCGCATGGGATCGATGTATCAGTTGGCATTGAAGAGGAAAAGGCTCGAAAATTAAATGAAGCTTGGATAAAATGGATTCAAACGGGTTTACCTTTTGTGATTATAAAAATCGCTGCAAGCCTTGACGGTAAAGTTGCAACCAAAACCGGAGATTCAAAATGGATTACAGGTGAAAAGTCTCGGCACTACGTACATCGCTTAAGGCAAAGGGTATCTTGTGTAATGATCGGTTCAGGAACAGTACTCTCTGACGACCCTTTACTGACCGTCCGAAAGCTGTATCCAAAAGGTCCAAATCCTCTAAGACTCATCGCAGATAGTCGCCTAAGATCACCACTCCAGGCAAAAATTTTTCAAAATCAAACCGACGCAAAAACCATTATTGCAACTGCTCATAGCTCAGATACTGAAAAAAAAATAAAATTAACCACTCAAGGTATAGAAATAATCGAACTTTCAAAGAGTAAAAACGGAATAGATCTTGAGGAACTTCTTCAACTGCTGGGGAAAAAACACATTGAATCCATTTTAGTTGAGGGAGGACCAACATTAGCCATGTCATTTATTCAAAGTGGTCTTGCAGACAAGGTGCTTTTTTTTATTGCGCCTCTACTGATCGGCGGAAAAAACGCCAGATGTGCCTTGGAAGGAGAAGGCTTTGATCTGCTTGCTGAAGCCCCAGTCGTTAAGCGCTGTGATGTAAGACGGATTGGCAGGGATATTTTGGTTGAAGGATATATTAGGAGTTTTGAGTAACATGAATAGGGTGTAAATTTATGTTCACAGGAATAATACAAGAAATCGGGATCATACGGTCAATCATTAAAAGAGATCCTTGGGAAATTTGGTGCGAAGCACCTGTTTCCATAAAAACGCTGAAAGAAGGCGATTCCGTAGCTATAGACGGTGTGTGTCTCTCGGTGATCAAATGCGATAAGAACTGCTTTGTAGCAAATATTTCCAAAGAGACCTTAAGCCGATCAACACTGCTATTTGCCAAAATACGCGATAAAGTCAACATTGAGCAAGCCGTTCAATTGGGCGATCGCCTTCACGGGCATATTGTCCAAGGACATGTCGATGATAAAGGTAAGATTTTAAAAATTGCAGGTTCAAAAGAATGTGAAATAGTCATCAAACCGGAACATGATCCAGGTTCACTTATTGTAGATAAAGGCTCCATCACTGTTAATGGTGTTAGTCTAACGGTTATCAAGGATAACAAACCCAGCATATTCAAAGTATCCATAATCCCTCAAACCCTTAAACAAACAACGTTCGCGAACGCTCGAGTTGGAGACTGGGTTAATCTGGAGTATGATATAATAGGAAAATATGTGGTTCAGCATTTGAAATTTTGATACATTGATTTCGTTTTGGAGCGGTTGGATGAAGAGTAAACATCAAGAAGCATCAAGTAATATTTCACAAAACAAACATTATTTTGATTCCGTGGAGGAAGGTATCACCGATTTTCTGGAAGGCAAAATGATCATCGTTGTCGACGATGAAGATCGCGAGAATGAAGGCGATCTTACGATGGCTGCTGAAAAGATTACTCCAGAAGCTATCAATTTCATGGCGAAATATGGTCGGGGGTTGATTTGTTTACCTATGACTGAGGAACGATTAGGTGAACTGGACTTGGACGATATGGTGCATCAGAACACAGCGCGATTTGGAACAGCATTCACCGTTTCTATTGATGCAAAAGATGGCATATCAACGGGTATTTCTGCGTATGATCGCGCGTATACTATTCGCGCAGCAATAAATTCCAAGACTAAACCTCAAGATTTATCACGGCCTGGTCATGTTTTCCCGCTTCGAGCCTGCCGAGGAGGTGTATTGAAACGAGCTGGTCAAACTGAAGCTGCAGTTGACCTTGCCAAAATCAGTGGTCTCATTCCTGCAGGAGTAATCTGTGAGATAATGTCTGACGACGGATCCATGATGCGTGTGCCTGATTTGTACAAATTTAAAGAAACTCATAATCTAAAAATGATCACCGTTGCCAGCATAATTGAATTCCGAATGCGAACAGAATGCTTAATTACCAAAGTCGCTCAAACACGTATTCCAACGGATCACGGAACTTTTGAAGCATCTTTATATCACGATCAAATTCAGAACTTGTTCCACCTCGCGCTTGTTATCGGCAAACCCGAACCGGAAATACCGATCCTCGTTCGTGTTCATTCCGAATGTTTAACTGGTGATGTGTTTCATTCAAAGCGATGTGATTGTGGTCAGCAATTGGAAACCGCTTTGAGCTATATTGGGAAAGAAAAAAGCGGCATACTGCTGTATATGCGTCAGGAGGGCAGAGGTATCGGATTGGCAAACAAAATGAAAGCATATAGTTTGCAAGATGAAGGTTTGGATACTGTAGAAGCAAATTTATGTCTTGGATTTGATGATGATGAACGTGATTACGGCATTGGCGCTCAAATTTTAAGAGATCTGGGAGTAACACATCTTCGATTAATGACCAATAATCCTCGTAAGTTTGTGGCCTTAAAAGGCTATGGTCTACATATAACGGAACGCGTACCCATCGAAATAACACCTAATAGCGAAAACCGATTTTATTTAGATACGAAACGTAGGAAAATGGGTCATATCCTGAATTGTGTGAATGAAAATATTTTGGAGCAAAACTCAGTGAAAAAGGAGTAGTTAATATGAAGATCATTGAAGGACATCTACATGCGAAAGATTTCAAGTTTGCGATAGTTGTTAGCAGATTCAATGATTTAATTACAACAAAACTTTTAGATGGAGCTTTAGATGCTTTGCTAAGACATGGAGCAATTCAGGAAAACATATCTGTTTTTCGTGTTCCTGGAGCTTATGAATTGCCTTTGGTGGCGAAAAAGCTATGCACAAAATCCACTTTTGATGCCGTAATATGTTTGGGAGCTGTCATTCGCGGCGACACACCTCATTTTGATTATATCGCATCTGAAACAGCAAAAGGTATTGCCAGTGTAAGCTTGGAACATGGCATACCCGTGAGTTTTGGTGTCATTACCGCAGACACTTTGGAACAGGCTTTGGAACGCGCCGGTTCAAAATCAGGTAACAAAGGTTGGGATGCAGCAGTGAGTGCCATTGAGTTAGCTGATCTTTATCAAAAATTAGTAAGGTAGGTTTCAATGGGTAAACGCCGAAATGGGCGTGAAATCGCATTGCAAATTTTGTATAAGTTAGATATTGACAAAGATCTAACAAATAAGGAATCTGTGGAAGCGTTCGAAACAACTGTTGTGGAGCTTCTCGATTATTTGAAAGCCTCAAATGGCGAAAGGGATTTAGCTTATATGCTAACCTTGGGTGTGTTTCAAAATTTTGAAAAAATTGACCAGGATATTGATGCGGCCGTCGAAAATTGGTCAATGGATAGACTCTCGCTAATTGACAGAAATATCTTAAGACTCGCTGTTTATGAATTAAACTACGTAAAAGATGTACCGTATAAAACTGTTATCAATGAAGCCATTGAAATTGCAAAAAAGTTCAGTTCCAGTCAATCAAGCAAATTTGTAAACGGTGTTCTTGATTGCATCTATCGGTTTAAAAAGCCTGCAGATATTAGTAAAGAAGGATCTTTATATCTAGAATGAAGTACTTTATTTTTTCTGATATTCACGGGAATTTGGAAGCTCTACAAGCCGTTCTGGAAGCGTATTCAAAAGAATGCCCTGATTGTAAACCCATTTGTCTTGGAGATATTGTTGGATATGGTCCGAATCCCAAAGAGTGTATTCATGAAATCAGATCAAGAAAAATATTGTCTCTGGCTGGAAATCACGATCATGCCGCGATTGGGAAAATAGATATCTCTTATTTCAATCCGTATGCAAAAGACGCCGTGTTGTGGACAAAGAGTGTTTTATCTGATGATGAAATGAAATTTCTTGATTCGCTTCCAATCAGAACGGTTATTGAAAATATGAATCTTGTGCACGCCACTCCATGTGAACCGCAACAATGGAACTATCTTTTCACACTTTATGATGCACAGCACAATTTCAGCTGTTTTGACACGCAAGTCTGTTTTATCGGTCATTCCCATCAACCAATATTTATCATTCAAAAAGAAACTAGCGACTGCTGGGTACATCCCCATCCGATTCTATGTTTCAGAGAAGGTTGGAGATACATTATTAACGTCGGCAGTATAGGACAGCCTAGAGATGGGAATCCTGCAGCTGCTTATGCAATCTATGATAATGAAACACATATTGTTGAGTTGAAGCGTATTGAATATGACATCAGCCTAACGCAGGAAAAAATGCGGAAAAACAATCTGCCACAATATCTTATTGACCGATTAGAAATGGGCAGATAGCATTTTCTTTATGCCAAGAGATGTCTTCAAGGAACTTTTGCCATTCTGGGTGTTTTTATTGCTGTTTCAACTGGTCGCCAGTTCAACTCTAGCAGCATCAAATTGTGATGTATTTGTCAACGGAACCTGGAGTGTCAAATATCTTATTCAAGATCCTCAAAAATTGATCATTCCATCAACGATAAAAACTTCCTATTATTCTCAAAGTTTCAAGAAACTTCATCGGGGTTATGAAATATATGTCGAATGCGATCTTTCCGAAAAGTGTATCCCTTTACCATTTACAGTCGAAAATGTTGCTGGAAACGAGTATTTTACGAATTCCGATCTAATGGGTCGACTGAAGAATGTAAGACATCTTACAGATGCTGTACGAGAGGTTATAGGTTGGGTTGATACAAATATTTCTTATCAATCTCAGCCAAATCCCAAACATACTCCAAAAGATATTTTGCAGGATAAATCAGGTAATTGTGTTGATAGAGCTGAACTAATTAAAAAAATCCTAAGTGAAATAGGTGTTTCTTCGAGAACCGTATCAGGTGTATTATTCCATCCTGACAACAGCTGTTTCCATCGCTGGATAGAAGTGGATTATGGTAAATACGGCACTTTCGCTTCGGAACCGGGAGTTACTCAAGACTATATCGACCCCTACCATTTGATCCTAACTCTTTCATCTCATGCTCCAGATAATATCACTTATCTAGAGGATATCGATATTGACATAGAGATCATTGATGAACAGATAGATTGGTACATTATTGATCGCAGCAAACCACTGGATAGCAGCTATAAAAGGTTGTTTAGAAGAAACACTACCTGTGACCGGAATTATGCTGCTATTGTAGGAAAGGTGGATACAAAATCTTTTCCACATGTGACAGCTGAATTACGGTTATCAGATTCAACGCTGACATGTCCCCTTGATGAGTGCAATCGCTTCAGTTTTTGTGGATTGACTGAAGGTGGTTATTATCTGACACTCAAAAGTGAACAGCAAGTTGTTCTCTGTCAGAAAATAAAACTCATACAAAAAGAACTGAAAATAATGAATCTAGAAATACCGCATAGGTTGCAGAAGTGAATAATAAAATTATTGTTCTTCCGGAACAGATATCGAATAGAATCGCAGCGGGAGAAATCATTGAAAGACCTGCTTCTGTGGTCCGCGAACTTCTGGACAACTCGATTGATGCAGGGTCTGACTACATAGAACTTGAAATAAAAAATGGCGGTTTATCTTTTATATCAGTTATTGATAATGGATGTGGCATGGATCCTGATAGTATTTTGCTCGCATTTGAACGACATGCCACAAGCAAAATTCACACTCTGGATGATTTGAATACTATTCGGACTTTGGGATTCCGAGGTGAAGCACTCCCAAGTATCGCATCTGTTGCAAAAATTGAAATCGAATCTTATGCAAGTGACTATGAAAATGGCATGTTGTTGAAGATTGAATCGGGGAAAATAATTACCGCAAAACCTGTAGCCTGTCCACCGGGCACACGAGTAACCGTAAATAATTTATTTTATAAGGTTCCTGCTCGAAGGAAATTTCTGAGAACAGAGAAAACGGAATTCGGACACATTTGGGATACCTACATCGACCACGCACTATTACATCTATCGATATACTTTAAATTTCGTGCTGACAGCAAAATAATTTCTGACGCACCAGCTGTTGATTCATGGCACTCGCGAATAAACACATTATTGGGATCTTCCTTCCTAAAACGGATGCTGCCAGTCGATATGATACTCTCAGATATAAAAATCCAGGGTTTCATTTCACATCCTGAATATTTACATGCAACTGCCAGATCGCAGAAAATATATGTAAATGGCCGTCGTATTCGTGACCGGATCATAACACAGGCAATTTATCGTGGGTATCGTGAATATCTATCCTCTAAAGGTCATCCGGTTTTCGCAATGAAAATTGAGATTCCACCAGAACAAGTTGATGTGAACGTTCATCCAACTAAATCAGAAGTTCGTTTCCTTTCTCCACAAAAAATATTCAATACTATTTCCCATGCTATTCAAAATGCGTTGAGTCAGTCCTTGAAAACAACATTCGGCTATGCCAACCCAAAAATCATTTCTGATATTGCAGTGAAAACAGTAGATGAAACAAAAAATATCGATGATCAAAGACACGTTTTGCCTTATCGTTCCCCAATTCACAAAGAAAGTGGACTTCAAGTCGATCAACAGGAAATTTTTGGTAATGATATTTATCATACATGGTCATTAGTTGGTCAAATTTTTAATCTTTTTATTATTGTAGAATACAGCGAAAATTGCTTAATAATCGACCAGCATACTGCTCATGAAAGAATATTATTTGAACGTTTTAGAATCGCCTATAAAGATGGAACGATTGCGAGTCAAAGTTTGTTGTTCCCAATTCCTGTTGAGCTTGATCCGATTCAGTTCTCTGTGATTCATGAGTTTTCCAGTCTATTAAAGCAAATGGGAATTCATATGGAAGAATTCGGAACAAATACATTTTTAGTCAGGGCATTGCCTGATCATCTTCACCAGGAAACTCCTGAATTGCTGTTAAAGAATATTGCAGATGAGTTAACCGAAACAGGTCACTCGGACAGAAACAGGACAGCAGAAAGAAAAATGCTGATATCTTTGTCATGTCGAAAAGCCATCAAAGC
>JAFGJC010000448.1 GCA_016929305.1 candidate division CSSED10-310 bacterium
GTATAAACGTTTTCATCAGCAGATCGAGCAGTCTTGATATTAAAGGAGGGTATGGGTTCGACAGACGATTTTTTGAGGGTGATGATTACAATAACGATTCAGATGTTTACTTGGACATTGACGATTCCTTCGTGGCTGCCGTGGAATTCAGGTTGCGGTTCTAGTTTTTCTCGTCACCTTCGGTAACTTGACATCTTTTCATCACAATGTTTACATTTGGCTTTCGGAACCCGTACTTGATGGGGGATTTATGTACATATCCATTGTGATGCCTGCTTATAACGAAGAAGCGAATATCAAACAGACGGTTGAATCCTGTATTGAAGTGCTGAAGGGTATTCCTGGCGAGCATGAAGTTGTTGTTACCGATGACGGATCACTTGATGATACGGGCAAGATTCTTAAAAAGCTTCAGAAGAATTATGAAAATCTAAAGATTACTGAAAATAAACCCAATAAGGGTTATGGTGCTGCATTGAGGAAAGCGGTTTTAGCTTCATCCGGTCATCTGATCGTATCAATTGATTCCGATGGACAGTTTGATATTAAAGAACTTCCCTTGCTGCTTTCGCAATGGGAAACGAACATGGATATTCTCAGTGGCTACCGCAAGGCAAAAAAAGATTCATGGGTGAAGGTAGTCGGTGACAGGTGCATGAACAGAATGATTCGGTTATTGTTTCAGGTTCCTTATAAGGATACTAATTGCGCCTTTAAAATATACAAGGGTGATATGTTGAGAAATATGAATTTGGAAGCCAGGGGATTTCAGATACCCACTGAAATAATCCTGAAGGCGCATGCAAAACGAATGAATATCAGTGAAGCTCCTGTAGGACATCGCGAAAGAAAAGGCGGGGTATCTGCGTTGACTCCTTTGAAAACAGCCATGGGGATGGCCGTATTTTTATGTTATCTTAGAATAAAGATTTGCCTTTACCGGAGAAATATTTTGAGAGACGTATAAATGAACTGTGATATCAGGGGCATCTATGGTGTAATACTTGCGGCAGGAGCTGGTGCACGCCTTCGGCCGTTGAGTGTCAATTTACCCAAGCCCCTGTTTCCAATATGCAATAAACCGATCATTCAGCATCAAATAGAATATATGCGCGCCATTGGGATTAAACAATTTAAAATTGTTGTTGGTCATTTGGGTAGACATATTATGGAGCAGTTTGGGAACGGTTCGGATTTGGGTGTTCAAATCCGATATGTGATCCAGGAGAAACCTCTCGGTATCGCTCACGCCGTCTATCAACTGGAAGATGAATTGGATGGTCCGTTTCTGTTATTTCTGGGAGATATTTTTCTTGTACCCATGAATTTGGATCGCATTATTGAAATATTCCGGAACAAAAATGCATCGGGTGTCCTTGCCGTAATGAAGGAAACACGGGCGGATTTCATCCGGAGGAATTTTGCGGTCGCACTGAATGAAGAAGACAGAGTCATCAAGGTGATTGAGAAACCGCGATATGTGAAAGACACACTGAAAGGTTGCGGTATATATCTTTTTGATTTGCCTATTTTTGATGCTATCCGCCGGACACCTCGAACGGCAATGAGAGATGAGTACGAGATTACAACGGCGATACAAATTCTTGTCGATGACGGATATCCCGTTTATCCTGCTGAGGTTGTTGACTGGGATATGAATGTCACGGTTCCATGTGATTTACTTGAATGTAACATCAGGTTGTTGAAACATATGGGATTGGAGTATCTTATCGGAGAGAACTCATACATTCCTGCCAATACGGAAATCAATTCAGCTGTAATTGGTAATAACGTTATCATTCAAAATCCAATCAAGATCAGAAATGCACTGATCATGCCGAACACAACCTTAGAAACGTTCCAGGATTTGGAAAATGTTATTGTAACGAGTGACAACATTATTCATTGTCCCATTTTCAAACCATAGGCGGATCATTTATGGCTGATGAATCGACGTTTTATCTTGGTCTGCATGCGGGTCATGATGCCAATGTTTGTGTGATGGACAATCAGGGGATCGTACTGTTTGCTGCGGGTGAGGAGCGATTTAACCGGAAGAAAATGTACGCGGGATTCCCCGAGCAAGCTTTGGGATATGCGTTGACGACATTTGGCAAACGTTTTGAGTGTCTTGCTACTCCCAGAATGGATACCTTGTCTAAAGTGCTGAGAGAGATTGGATTTCTCTGGCACAGCATGCGAAACGGTCTTGCAGCACCTCGTTTCGGCATATGGTTTACAAAAGGTTTGAGCAAACTTTTTCAGGGAAGATCGCTGGAGAGAGGTACGGAAAATTTTTTACCGGTCCTTGAAAATTCTCTGGTAAATGTCGAACATCACCACGCTCATGCTGCAAGTGCTTTTTATCCAAGCGGATTCCAAAAAGCATATGTGATGACGCTTGATGGTGAAGGTGATGGATTTTCCTGTTGCATTTATCAAGCAGAAGGTAACCAACTGAATCGACTGGCAAAATTTTACCATAATGATGTGACAATCGGGAGAGACTACGAAAAAGTAACGGCCATGCTCGGTTTTCACCCGCTACGCCATCCCGGCAAAATTACTGGGCTTGCCGCTTTTGGCCAGTTTAATCAAGAATGTATTGAAACACTGTTAACCTATCTTAAAAAAAGCTGGCACATCGATCGCCATCGAGTTCTTTCCAGCAAAAATGCCTATCAAATCATCTCGAACGAAGGAAAGAAAAGTCTTATCAGAGATCGCGATGAAATTTTCAAGTCATTTTCTGATCAAGATATTGCGTATGCTATTCAATATATTACGGAACACAAGGTCATCGATATCATTAGAAGATGGATTCCAAACACTCATAAGGCGAATATCGTTCTCGCCGGTGGCGTTTTTGCCAATGTTGCCTTGAATAAAAAAATCAAGGAACTCGGATTTAATAATATCTTTGTTCAACCGGCAATGACCGATGCGGGTCTGTCATTGGGATCCATTTTATATCATATGGCTGCTTATAATGCGATTGTTCCGTTCAATCATGTCTTTTTTGGTCCATCTTATTCAACTGATGAAATCAAATCCACGTTGGAAGCCAAAGGTATAGATTATAAATCCCCCAAAAATCCGGAAAAAGAAACCGCACGCCTTCTTGCTCAAGGCAAGGTAGTAGCTAGATTTGACGGTAGAATGGAATTCGGTCCAAGGGCTTTAGGAAATCGGTCAATACTCTATCAGGCGAGTGATGTTACTGTTAATGACTGGTTGAATAAAAAGCTTCAAAGAACCGAATTTATGCCGTTTGCTCCCGTTACACTGGAACGCTTTGCTGAACAGTGTTATCGAGGATACCGGGGTGCTGAACGTGCAGCAAAATATATGACAATTACCTTTGATTGTACGGAACAGATGAGCACCGAATGTCCTGCGGTGGTTCATGTCGACGGCACGGCACGTCCCCAAATCATAAATAAGGAAGATAATCCCGGATATAATCAGATTCTTGAAGAATATTTCACATTAACAGGAATTCCCACACTGATTAACACGAGTTTCAACATGCATGAAGAACCGATTGTCATGACACCTGAAGATGCCATCAGAGCATTTCAAGCCAGTCAATTGGATGCGCTCCTCATCGGTCCTTATATAATAATAAATAAACAAGCAACACAGAATATTTAATGAAAAGAACAATTTGGAGCTGATATCTGTTTTATTCCGCAGGCAAATTGACGGTATTCGATGAATATGACTATGATGTTGTCGTGATGTCAACTCCCAGTAGCTTAATACTCGGAAATAAAGCCTTTTTGAGATTTGCCGGAAGCCTATACAATGAAATATCAGAAAGAAAATATTCTCAGGCTGGTTATGTATTGCCGATATATCTAGAATTACAGGAAAAACGTTGCTGGAGAGTTCTGTCGTTGAAATTCGAAAGTTTGGAGGGGTGGAGGTAGATCATGCGTGGTCATGTGTTCTTTATCGTGGACGTTTTCGCGGAAAAAAAATTCACCGGAAATCAACTGGCAGTTTTTTGTAATGGGTGGCAATACTCCGATAGAGAAATGCTGGACCTGACCAGAGAAATGAATTACTCCGAATCGACGTTTATTCTGTCTGAAAAACCCTCTTTTAATGGTTATCCTGTACGGATATTTACACCTGAAGAGGAGTTGCCATTCGCGGGTCACCCTACACTGGGAACGGCATTTGTTATCGCCACGGAAATACTTAAGAAAAAAATCGAATGTCTTCATCTGGATTTGAAAGTTGGATCTATACCGGTTTCATTATCCTATACCAATGATTCATTGGAGAGGCTTTGGATGAGACAGATAGAACCGTTATTTGGTGAGATCATTGATGCCGAGATTGTAAGCAGAATATTGCATCTCGAAACTAACGATCTGGATTTGCGATTTCCGATTCAGGAGGTATCGACAGGTTTAAATGTTCTTATCGTCCCGTTAAAAACTCTGGCATCTGTTCGTAATATTCAGGTAAACAGAAAACTTTTTTATGAGTTTGTAGAACATCGAAGTGCAAAGGATATACTTGTTTTCTGTCCGCAAACGTATCACGATCAACATGATATTAATGTCAGGGTATTCTCTCATTATCAGGCTATCCCGGAGGATCCCGCGACGGGAAGTGCGAATGGCTGTCTGGCGGGTTATTTGGCGAGGTATAGATTTTTTGGAAGTGACAGTGTCGATATTTCTGTTGAGCAGGGTTATGAAATACATCGACCGTCAGTGTTATATTTGAAATCAAAAGATACGAAGGGAAGGATTGAGGTTAATGTAGGGGGTAACGTGATAAAAGTTGCCAAGGGGAGACTCGCCCGATGACACGCAAGCCATTCATCTGGATGACATTTTTGATGGCAATATTTCTGAATATCGGTTGTTCGATATCCAATATGTCCTTGGATCATGGGGACAAACATAAGAATTCGCCGGTTGATGTTTATCATGGAATTGAAGTGATTGATCCATTTCGATGGCTGGAAGATAGAGGGAGTAAACGTGTCGCCGCATGGGAAGAAACTCAAATAAACCAGACCCGCAAATATCTCGATAGTATTTCCTCCAGAGACTGGATCGTCAAAGAAAGCTCAGAAATGCTGTTTTATGACGATGCGACGTATCCCAGAGAGGTTTTAGACGGTAAACGCATTTTCTGGTGGACCAAGTCAAAGGAAGACGAGCATTGGATGTACTGGACACGAAAGGAAGAGAACACCCCGGCAATTCTGGTTCTGGATCCGAATATTTGGCCATCTGGTGAACAATTGAATTTCGTCGAACCTTGCAATGATGGCCGATATGTTGCTTATGGAAAATCTTCGGGTGGCGATGAAAACACTCAAATTTCAATACTTGATCTGGAATCCGGTAAATTGATTTCTGAAAGGCTGTCGGGATGGCAACAGGAACGTTTATCTTGGTTTCCAGACAATTCAGGTTTTTTTTATTCAGCAAAACCGTTACAAGGTGAAGTTCCAGAAGGTGAAGAGCATTACTGGCACAGAGTCTATTCTCATAAACTCGGAAGCAACGAAAACGATCAACTCGTTTTTAAACATGATTCCATCAAGGAGAAATATCATCAGGCGGTTGTTACCGAAGACGGCGCTTACGTGATATTTTATCGTTTCGGCAATAATAAGACGGATATTTATTTCCGGCCGTTTGGAGATAATGGTCCACCTATTCCAATAGTAGAGGAGCGCGAAGGTAAAACCTTCGTGTTTCCTTTGGGAAGCAGATTGCTGATACAAACAGATCATGATGCGCCCAATGGGAAGGTAATGATTACCGACATGGATCACACTGGCCATGAATTCTGGCGGACACTTATCCCTGAGCAGGATGACAACTTAGAATATATCAATCCGGTGGATGGATTGATATATGCAGTGTATTTGAAAGATGTTCATACCGTCGTAAAGATTTTTGATTTCGATGGTACACATCTTGGTGATGTCCCTCTACCCGGCCTCGGCACGGCGAATGTGTCGGGGTATTGGAGTAAACCTCCTGTACTTATCTCTTATAGCTCCTATAATACACCCGCTATGTTGTACAATTTTAGTCCTGGCACCCGCTCACTCGAGGTTGTTCATAAATCTCCAATATCAATCGACAGCTCAGAAATAAAGGTTAATCAAATATTTTATGACACCAAAGATTCGGTCAGAGTTCCGATGTTCATTATTTCCAGCTCCAACATCAAAAATCCTGGAAAGACGCCGACTCTGTTATATGGTTACGGAGGTTTCAGCGCCGTTTTGAAACCACATTTCAACAACTATTACTATATGTGGGTAAAAAAGGGCGGTATTGTTGCTATAGCGAATATCAGAGGTGGCGGGGAATATGGAAGGAAATGGCATGAAGCAGCAAAGACAATTCATCGACAGATAGCTTTTGATGATTTTATTGCTGCCGCTGAATATCTGATTAGCGAGGGTTTTACCGATGGCGATCATTTGTCAATTATGGGTGGAAGCAACGGGGGGTTGCTTGTCGCTGCTGTAGCTGTTCAGAGACCCGATCTGTTTCAAGCCGTATGCAGCGATTCTCCTTTATTGGATATGATCCGTTTCAATAAATTTGGAATTGCCAACCTTTGGACTGATGAATACGGTGATCCTGAGGATCCTCAAGAATTTTTGGCTCTACTCGCTTATTCGCCCTATCACAACGTTGTTCCCGGAACGGACTATCCGGCATGTTTATTTGTAGCTCGAGAAAATGATGCTCGCGTTGACCCATTGCATGCGCGTAAAATGGTAGCCCGATTACAGGAAGCCGATGGAGATTCGGAACCAATACTGTTCCTCAAAGAACTGAATTCCGGACATTTGGGCGCTACAACCTTGAGTGGAAATATTCAAACAAGTGCGGATATTTATGCGTTTCTCATGGATCAAACCGGCTTGTAACAATCTAAAAAGCAACAATATAAATTATTCCCATCAGACAGAGATCCACAAGAACATGAGAAATCCATGCGCCAAGGATAGAATGTTGATTATGATAGTGAAGGCACCAGATAACACCAGCAGCAAAGACACTTATCCCGCCTAGTATCATCCAGAGGACACTGAAGATTTGACTGAGAATGACGACATGATGGGCTGTGAATGCTGCAGAGGCTAAAATGATTGCCCACGGCAATCGTAAACGGGAAAACAATGATCCGAATACAAACCACCTCCAGTAATACTCCTCAAACATCGAATGTACTACCGATAAGACTAGCGAAAACAATATAAACACATTTTCCAATCCGAAAGAGGCTATTTTCATTTTTATTTCTGGAGTTGCGCTTGCAAGAATTAAGAAGAGTGGAGTTTTCATTAGCAACAGGATGAAAACAGACATAATCAAGCCGGTTCCCAATCCTGTCAATATCGTCCGCATTATATTTTTTGGGGAGATAAATGCTGGTGGATTACTGAAAAAATATCGAAACACAACCAAGGGAAACAGGATCATGATGAGTTTAGTAATGATGTACATTGATCTGACCTCAGAGGATTTATCGAACACAACAAAATAAATGATCGATAATGAAAACGGGAGGACCATGGCTATGCTCAAAACAACCCAGAAAGCGATGCGCATTTGAGGTAAATTTCTCATCAATTCATCATTTGATCAGTTAAAAAAAACATTTTCAATTGAACCGAAGTGAAAATACGACTAAGTTATTGACCGCGATTCGCCTGGAAATGTCAATAAGGAGGTTTCTAATGGACGGCAATTCCCGCAATCCGAACCTTGCAATCCATCTTTCAAAGATTGGTTTCGAACTGCTGAGACAGGAAGAAACCGATTCTCCGAAAGAAGTTTTTTACGAGATCCAGCACTTAAAGACACAAGCCAAATGGATTCATATTAGTAGTCCTGATGACAACAATGTTTTTGTGGTAACCTTCAGGACACCATCTAAAGATTCGACGGGCGCAGCTCATATACTCGAACACGCAGTCCTTGAAGGATCGCAGAAATACCCGGTAAAAACATTTAAAAATCTGTCAGGAAGATCCCTGAACACATTTCTTAATGCCATGACAGCTATGGATTATACCGCTTATCCTCTTGCAAGCCGCAATTCAAAAGATTTCTTCAATCTTATCAAAATCTATCTTGATGCAGTTTTTTTTCCACTTTTACGAAAAGAATCTTTTTTGCAGGAAGGTTGGCGATATGAATTCAGCGAATTGGAGAATAGCGATTCCGATCTTTCATATAAAGGTGTTGTGTATAATGAGATGAAAGGTGCCATGGCCGATGTATTCGATGTTTCGTTTATAAAATGCATGGAAGCGCTTTTTCCCGACTTGCCGTATCGTTATAATTCAGGTGGTGACGCAAAAGATATTCCCAATCTGACGTATGAACAATGGATAGCATTCCATAAACGGTATTACCATCCGTCAAATGCATATGTGTTCAGCTATGGGGATATTCCAGCAATGGACATCGCTGAAATTGTTGAAGAAAATGCGTTCAAACATTTTGATTTTGTCAATCCTGCGCCGCCGATTCCATGCCAACCAACCTTTACTCAGCCTGTAAACAAGTTTTTTGATTATCCTGTACCCAAAACAGATCCGGATAGCGATAAATTTTTCATGAGAATGGTATGGCGGTTATGTCCTGTGACAGATGTTTATCAAAATCTTCAGTTGCGTCTTATGTCGGAAGTTCTTATCGGAGATCTTTCCTCGCCCGTGAATCGAAGTATCATGGAATCTGATGTCGGTGGCAGCCCAGCTCCGCTGGGAGTGGTGGATGACACTTTTGAAACGGTGTTCGGAATCGGCATAAAAAATCTGGAAAAGGACAAGATTCAAAAAGCCGAAGAAATCCTGCTAGATGCTTTGCGGACTATCTCAGAAATCGGCATTTCAAGTGACGAAGTGCTTGCGGCATTGCACCAAATGGAGTTGGAACATCGCGAAATCAAGGGTGAAAATGGTATACCAGCAGGACTGTATATTGCGGAGCAGGGTGCTTCCATATGGATTAATGGAGGGGACTTTCTTGATGCCATCAAGATGAATCGGCATTTTGAACGGTTGAAGGCAGATGCATCAAAATCGGAATTCATTCCAAATTTGATAAAAACATACCTTCTTAAAAATACTCACAGAGCTACTGTAACGCTTAGACCTGATCCAGGCGGGCTTGAAAAACAAGAAACATTGACGCGCAATCACTTGAAAACGCTGCTTTTAAATATGAATGAAGAAGAGAAGCAGAACATCATTACACAAACCATCGATCTCAGAAATAAACAGGATCATAAAGAAAATCTTGATTGTCTTCCGTTCATTGTTCCGGAAGATATTTCACCAGAGCCTTTTACGGTTCCACAAAGTAAACTTCGTATTGGTGGAATACCCTGTTTCCACCACAATGTGAAAACAAATGGGGTAACCTATTTCACCGTTGGATTCGACACGGATCTGCATGAGTTCAACATCAATATCGGCTCATTGCTAATAAATTCGGTTTTGCCTAAACTTGGAGCCGCAGGATACAATCCGCATGAAATGGAACATTTAGTTAATCGATATACCGGTGGTATTTCGATGAGATATGTTCCCTACCGTGATCTGGAATCCAGAAAAATCCGAATCTTGACAGCTATGTCTTCAAAATGCTTGATAAGAAATCATGAAAAAATGCTGGATATCATCTCGGATATTCTAAACAATCCTCAAACCGATGACCGAAAACGGACAACAGAAATGATCACATTCCTGAAATCACGACTTGAATATTACGCGCTAAATGATTTGTTCAATCCATTGATATATGCGTCGGGTCGTGGTTTTTCAGAATTTTGCAGTCTTCAGCACCAAATAAACGGGCTGGATTATTTTGGAAAATTGCACCGATTGGGTGAGGAAGAAACCAGATTGTTTGTCCATCAGGTGGATCAGTTTCTTGATGATGTAATTACCAAAGGTAACATGCGGTTAAGCTGTACCGGATCCGATGACAGCCTGGCAAATGTTACGCCCTTATTGGCAGGATTTTCAAACCGGATGAGAGATCATTATCCCATTTTGGATCTGAAGGAACCGTGGTCGTCGTCTGTGGAGGTAGTGCGGGAAGCTTGGATAATGAATACCGGCGTCTCACGAATTGTTCTTAGCTATCCCGCTGTCAATCTGGCGCATCCCGATGCCTCCGCATTGCTCGTACTTTGCCAGTTGATGGAATTGCCACTGCATGATCGAATCCGTGAGAAAGGCGGAGCATATGGTGCTATGGCAATATATGATTCCGAAGCGATGCTGTTTTCGTTTATTTCTTTTCAGGATCCGCATACCGCTCAAACAATACGTGCGTTCAAAGAGGTTATTGACTATATCGGATCAGGATCATATCAAACCAAAGATCTCTACCATGCAATTATCGAAATAATCCGAAAATTGGATATTCCACCATCACCAAGCGAAAAAGGTATGGTCGCTTTCATGAATACGCTTCGCAACATTACTTATGAATTTCGTAAAAAACTCAGGCAGCAAATCCTCTCTGTGACTAAATCGGATATCGATCGAGTTACCGCAAGATATTTTGGGAATGAGGACATCTCGAATATTGCTATTATGACTACGGATGAAATCCTGAAAACATCAGAGACAACCGCGCTGAACCTGACGAGAATACCTGTATTCGATAAAGAATAAAGCTAATTCATTATGGCGAAATACTTCTATAAAGACGGTATCGCGAGTTTTCGTGAGTTTTGCAGAGATTTGATATTTTTGTGACGAGACACACTATATCATGTGGTATTGTCCAAAAAATCCGCAATTTTTTGTTTGGCAAATCATCGTGTCAGCATGTTTGCAAGGTTTCATAGTTTGCAAACCATGGAGAATCTCAAAATCGGATTTTCAATTGAGTAATTTTATCACCATAAAGGGTAAGCCATGAATAAAAAAGACACGAC
>JAFGJC010000449.1 GCA_016929305.1 candidate division CSSED10-310 bacterium
CAGTAAAAACCCAAAATCCTGCCTCACTATGAGTAGACCCCGGCTCTTCACTTCGTTCCGGCCGGGGTGACAGATTGTGTCCTGCGATGCATCCGGAACGGATGACATTCGCACCGTGTGTGTCCAGCCCTTGAAATATTTAAACAGCGCTATTCCCTGAATGCCAGCAAATTTCGTGATCCATCGGTTTGCACGGCATACTGCTGTATGGTCACATATCCTTCCGGATCGCTTGTGGGCAGATGAAACGAAAGATAACCCTTGGCATATCTGCCGCGGGGAAGTTTCATGGTAAACTCGCAGGGAAATGAATTGAACCGTTCATCCGTGACGTGAAAATATTCAGAATAACCCGTTTCGGGCGCCAGAGTAATTTTATGCAGTGCATCAGTGCTGCCATGGTTCTGAACGATGATACCGCAATCTTCCGGAAACTGAAAATATACATGGTATTTCTGAAACAACGGCTCAAATTTCAGCAGCGCCGTGAAATCCGCCGGCGCTTCCGGATCGGTATCCAGGCAGACCGGCCGCTGCATATTGTTCTTATCAAGCTTTATGGTTATCCTTCGATCCTGGTACCGCAGATCACCACTCCCGGTTTTTTCCATGATGATCACCATTCTGCGGTTTTCATACTTCAAATCTTTGAACTTCTCATACTGGGCCTGCGCAAGAGCGGCGTCATCCTGTTTGTATTTTTCCGGATCCGGCAAATCCGCTTCTATTTTTTCCATCAGTTGATCTATCCCGACCTGCACTGTCGCCGTTCGGTATCCCTGTTTTTTGAATGTCATAATGATATCGGATGCCGACGGTACTGACGCATGAAATGCTCCATCAATCCGCTGGGTGTCCGTGGTGCTATCCGTCTGCAGATTTTCCAACTGAAACCGGCGTATCTCCAATGTCATGTCGACATCGGAGACCGGATCACCGTTTACATCGAGAACTTTACCGGACAGCTCGAAATCAGGGGACATCATTTTTCGAAGCAACATAGCCTGATAGGTTTCTTGCCGATGTTTTTGGGTATCTTTTGGACCTTCCTTGGAACCATGCTCCCGAAGGAATGTCTTCGTCGCTTCGCTGCCATGCCGCATGGCATAATCCATCGGTGTTTCTCGGTTCTTGCTGACCACATTCAATTTCGCGCCTCGGGCCACAAGCATTTCCAGGGTATCCGCACTGTCTCTGCCGGCAGCAAGATGAACCGGCGTCAGGCCTTCATCGGAAACAGCATTGATATCTGCGCCGTTTTTCAGGAGCAATTCCATGGTTTCGCGCCGCGATGCATAGAACAATGGCGTATATCCGCGCTTGTCCCGCACATTCACATCGAAACCCTGTTTCAGAAGATACTCAATAACATCCGTCCGGTTGTGAATGACAGCAAAATGCAGCGCATTGAGTCCATTCATGTCCACTTTCGATCTGATGTCCGCGCCGGCACGAATCAGCGACCAGACATGACGGCTGTCCTGCTGCATCGACTGGATGGCCTTGAGCAGCGGCGTGGTTCCCTCTGCGGATTTGACATTGACATCAGCGCCGGCTTCGATCAGACAGTCCACTATTTCCGGGTGCAGAAATGCATTGAACAGAGGCGTTTCTCCTCTGTGGTTTACTGCATTCACATCCACACCGCTTTCCAGGATGATCCGGGTCTGTTCCAATCCATACCTCGCAGCGTAATGCAGCACCGTGTTACCGGCGGTGTCTTTCTGAGCCGGATCCAGGCCCTGCTGTAAAAGATACTTGAGCATCTCGATACTGCGGCTTGCCAGTGCCCGGTTCAAAATAACGCTGTCTATACCCGGACCCTTCATTTTAGCTCCGGATTCCGCCAAAAGGCGAACGACATCCAGGTTTCCTTTTTCCACTGCCAGAGTTAACGGCGTGTTACGATGAAAATCAGCCGCCTCAAGATCCGCACCTTTTTCAATCAGATAGGCAACAACATCGATCTGACCTTTTTCAGCCGCGATGTGAAGCGGCGTTCTGCTGCGGTTATCCGTCCGGTTGATTGCAGAGGGATCTTTCTCGATCAACGATCTGATCTGCTGCAACTCCCGGGATTCCGAATAACCAACTCCGCAGCAGATCACAGCAAGAATTAGAATGAACGGAACATATGCTGACTTTGGAAACCTCATGATCCTGAGTCCTCCGCTATTTTTCCCTTCGTATCCATCTAAAGCTGAACATATACATGAAGATAAACCAGATGCATCACCGGATCAACACCTCCCCGCCAGCAATTAAAAATATCAATCCGATGACACGATTGACAATTTCTCGCAGTCAACTATTCTTGACCTGTTATGTATTCCCTGCTTGAAGAAATATTGGAAAATAATGACAAATGCTAGAGACTATCCCGGATCCATCGCGACGCTTTTAACCGAATATACTGAAAACGCAGCCGCAGCCGGGCAGGTGCGAAATGGCGATGAATGGGTAAAAAAGCAGGATTATCCACAAGCGCGGCAATGTTACTCCGGCGCATTGAACATTCAGCCGGACAATTACGATGCGATGGCGGGAATCGATTACCTGGACTATCTGATCTCTCCTCCCAAAGAGCGCTATTGCTGGACACCCAAACCTCTGCCGAATGAAATCAACGAGCAGCGAGCCTTCAACCGGGAGCTCAACCGCAGGGAATTTGAAGCGAAGAAAACGGTGTTGAAGTCCGTGCCGACCATGTGCCTTTTGGAGCTGACCACCCGGTGCAATTTTTCCTGTATCCATTGTCACCGGCGATATTTTCCGGTTCCGGAAACGGATATTGACGTGAACCTGCTGGATTCACTCTTCGCCAACGTGTTCCCGAAACTGGACTGGATTACCGTGACAGGATTCGGCGAGCAGACCATCAGCCGGCACTATCCATCGGTGATGGCGCGGCTGGTGGCGTTACAGATCGTAAGCCATTACAGCACCAATACTTCCACGCTGACACCCGCTCATATCGAAGCACTGGTGAAATGCAACGCGAACATCATTCTGTCGGTGGACGGAACGTCAAAGGAGACTTTCGAGAGTATACGCTGCGGCGGGAAATGGCATCAGCTCCTCAAATCACTGTTTCTGATTAAACGTATTCGAGCGATTCTGGGCGGTGACAGCCTGTTCAGAATCACGTTCGTCATCATGCGGAAAAATATCCACGAACTTCCGGATATGGTGCGACTCATCAATTTCTTCAACCTGGATGATCTGACAGTACAGGATTATCTGCCGGTAGGCGATCCGGTTATGGATCAGCAGACACTCCGGCATGAGCCGGAACGGGCCAACCGGTATCTGAATGATGCCGCAAAACTGGCCAAAGAATACAATATGAAAATACTGCTGCCGGATCCATTCCCCACGGATGCGCCATCACCGGGTGACGGATTATGGAAACGATTCCGGCGGATCCGCAGGGTCTTTCCGGAAAGAAAACGGTTCCCGATGCGGTGTTTTCAGCCGTGGTCGAGTCCGTGTTTCCGGGCCAACGGCGACGTCTCGCCATGTTGCAACAGCTCCAGAAGCATGGGCAGCCTGCATGAAAAATGTTTCGAGGAGATCTGGAACGGATGGCGGTTCCGATTGTTCCGGCGGATGGCCGACTCCTTCCTGCCCCCGCCCGAATGCCGAATCTGCAATGTTATTGACAGCATCAATTCCGGTAATCCGGCAAATACCATCCAAAAGGAAGGATTGATTGTGAAAAGCCTGTATTATATCGAGCGGAAGCTTCGACGGGCATTTTTAAAAATTCATGGCAACTAAATGGTTATTAAAAAACACTGTACCAATCTGAACATCCGGTCAAGAATAATAAAGCAAAACTGATGAGTAAGCCCATCAGGAAAAATCTTTTTTCAAACATAAAACCTCTCTTTTTATAAAAAAGTTCATTATGATTATAATATCAAGAATTCATCCTTATCAAAATAATATGCAGCTTGACAATTTCTAATTTCATCTTAACATTTTTTAACTTTTTTAAACAAATATTCAGCGCCAGGGGTAGCGGGTCCGTGAAACACAAAACGTTCCGGAACCTGGAAATTCAAGATCAAGGGAAAACTCCAGAACCGGGTCATCCTGCCATCGAAGCGGTTCCTCGAATTGAAACGTATACCGTCCCGGATGCAGCTTGGGAAAAGCATAATCCAGCCGGTACAAACAATTGCATTTGCATGCCGCCTCCGTGGAATATTCTGAAATGGTTATGGCGCTGCCATCCATCGTAATGTCAGCATCGATATCTCCCGGACAGCAGTTGAATGCCGCATATTGATGCACCATCACCAGAGTTCTGTCCGAACTGTAATTCCAGTAAATGCAGTCCCGGCTGAAATCGTCGGATTCCGTACCCTGAACATCCATTCGGTCAAGACAACCCGACCAGGCGGTCATGCCGCCCTCGATTGCCGTATTGTCATCCGTTACGTTTTCACATCCCGTGAGGCATAACAGGAAAAGCATGTAGGTAAAGATAATTGAAAAAATCTCACGATGCTTCATCAAAGCCTCCCGTCCCGTTCGGTAAAACATCGTCTGCTGTAATCGTTATCGGTCACAGCAGATCAGCAAGACTGGCATCGATCTCCGCGTGGGTTTCACCGGACTGCCGTGCCCGTTCCCAGCCGTCGATGAAGATGGATACCGTTATTTCGGAGTCCCATCCGGGACACGGACCGTCACAATTGATATGCCGGGCATACAGCAACAATCGTGTTTCCGGATCATCCGCCGTGCATTCAAATTCCCATTCGTTATCGTCCACGTGACCGTCCCAATACTCATCACCATCACAATCAAAATAACGGACCCCATAAATCCCCGGCACGTCATAACTGTTCCAGGCGCTGACGACATACCGGATCTCCCACGGACCCAGCCAGTTGAACGGATCGTTGTCATCGGAACATCCGGAAATGAACGCGAAGCTTATCAGGATAAAAACGATGTAATGATTGATGTTTAATGAGTGCATTTCACCGGCTCCATTTTTCACCGTTACAATTATAGTATAAAGATACCATTCCGGTTATGTCAATGTGTTTGAAACATACAAAACTCCGCCGCTTCAAACAATCACATTCCCGCTGTTCCGCCTGTCAGCATCATCGAGGGTCGAGGCAAGCCCGACCCCTCCATTGTCTTCGATTTTCGAGTATGCCTATCAGGATTGAATCCCATTTTCCATCGATTCTCGGGCAGTTAACGTTGAAAACCAGCCGCTGGCTGTGTAGTTCAGCGAAGGCTGGTCGGTTTGATTTTCTTGTTAGCTTCCAATTAACTCTATTAATCCTTCAACCGCAAGATTCATCTCTTCTGGTGTGGCTTCTCCAATTTGTTCCCCAATTCTCTCAACAGATAGCGTTCTTATTTGACTGATTTTAATCCACGATTTTTTCGGTAAATACGAGGAGGTCATTTCCAAAGTCAATGGGTATTTCGCTCTTTGAGGTTGACTGGTTAACGCCATCGCAATGACTGTTCCTGATGTGGAATTGAAAATATCCTGACTCAAAATAAGAACAGGTCGATAACCAGATTGCTCTCTGCCTTTGGTTGGGTTCAAATTTGCCCAGCGTATTTGACCTCTTAATATTCCGGCCATTCGCTTATATCCTCACCCAAACCTTCTTCTGCCATAGCCATTTCAAATTTGGGATCAAGTTTATTGCATTCGCGCGCCAACCGGCCACGTTCCAATTTTTTAAGTTTCTCCTTTAGCGCTTCCTGAATGACACGACTGCGGTTGGGAAACACTTTTTCCTTAATTAATCGATCAAGATGAATCAAAGTTTCTTCTTCAATTGTAATGGCAATTTTTTGTCTGGCCATATCACACCTCCAGTATGATAATATGTCATACTCCGTTGTTTGTCAATTCATTTGGGCGTTTTCTCATCTACAAATTTTGAGATTTCGTCAGGGAAAAAACCTCTCAATTCATCTAAACTGGCAGTTTTCTCTTCTGTAGTACAATTACCTAGACCTGATATCCAGTATTTAGGAAAGAGTGGATCTGAAATGTAAATATGATCTCCGATATTATTGAATCCTGCAAGAAACAACACGTGAATTCTTTCTTTGTCTGTTTCGATATCGCTTGATATCGTTGTGAACAGTGCGTTTGATCCGATTGTTAGTCAGCGATCGCGATAAACTCCTGCAGTGCTAGCCTGTTCTCCGCGATGGTAATGAACACGTCTTGATTCGGGGATTTCTGAATAGCCTCGCCCACCCCGAGTGAATCCACCATATGCGGCTTATCGTCTGGCATTGGCACTTCGATTCGGCTGACGAAAGCACCGATCTCGCGTTCTGCAGCATCAGGGCTGATCCTCTCTACCACCTCGACGAGAATCGGCACCCCGGGTCGAGTGAGCCAGATTGTCTTGAAATGCCTGTGTGTGGCGAGGCTCTTCGGGTATAGATACCAACCGCTGCCAGACACCCGGTCCAAAAACGCAAATACATCTGACACATTGAGTGCAATATGGTGAAGCCCTGAGCCCCGCTTCACCATTGCGTCGCGATAAGGCCCGTCACCAATCGCCTCCAGCAGAAGCAGGCGTCCTGAGGCACCGACTGACCCTACGTAAACTTCCTTGGTTCCTTCTGATGGAAACTCTTCGATTTCGCCAATTGGCCAGCCCTGCAGCCTAATGGATAACAAACTACGCTCTAGATTGCTGACAAGAATCCCAATATGATCAATATTACGCTTCATAAGCGCCCTGCTGGTTAATCGCGGCGGTCACTAGACGGCTGTCACACAGGGAAACGGGCAGAGGTGACATTTCAAGGACACCGTATCGACAGGGAACATACCCCGGCTGCTCTGTGATATAAGGTTTCTTATAAAAATCGTGCAGGGAGTTTCAGGATGCGGTCATCCAGCAATTCGATGCGATCGGAGTTGTTGACCAGTATCCCGAATCGCGCATCCGTATCCCGGATAAAAATCTTCAAAGCGGTCAGCGAGCGATGGTCGATGGTGAATCCCTGTTTTATCTCGATGGGAATCGCACCGGACGGCATATCGACGATCAGATCGATTTCTGATTTATCTTTGGTCCGGTAGAAATGGAAATCTATGCCTGTTTCCATCAGGCACTGAAATCCCCGTATTATTTCCTCCGTGACGAAGGATTCGAACGAGTATCCTGCGGCGGGATGAACCAGAAGATCATCCAGGGTTCTTACTTTCAGATGATGATGCAGCAATCCCGAATCCCGGAAAAATCCACGCGGCATCTTCTGGACTTTTTTAAACGGATTTTTCTCGAAACTCCGAAGATTTCGCCAGACAAACGTTCCATGGATGATTTCAAGATATTCCCGGACGGTTACGGAGCTGACTCCAAGTGCACGAGCTATTTCCGAACAATTGATCATTGTTCCGGACCGCTGAACGAGAGACTGAATAAACAGGCGGTAACCATGCGTATGGATTCCCGGAAACAACCGCTGGATATCCCGGCGGATATAGTCCGAGAAATAGGCATCCATCCAGAGCGGGTAAAAACCGGATTGATCCCTGTCCCGGATCCGGGGCTCAGGATAACCTCCCAAAAACCACTGGTCGTACACCTGGTTCACGGTCATTCGGGATTCCAGATCGAGCAGATGCTCCGCTTCGGATTCCCGGATGATCCGGTCATACACGGGCGATAACGGCAGATCGAAATATTCCGCTGCTTTGAACGGCCACAATTCGACGGTGGCGATTCGGCCTGCCAGTGTCTCCGACAAGCCCCGCACGATTTCGGGCGAGCTGGAACCGGTCAGTATGAACCGTCCGGCGGTTTTGCGGTCCTGATCAATCACTCCTCGCAGAACCCGGAAAAGTTCAGGATACTGCTGCGCCTCATCGATAATCGTTCGATTCGTGTTTCGGGAAAAAAATCCGAGGGGATCGGTGGTGATAAGCTGGTAGTGATCAGAGCGCTCCAGATCGTAATAGTTCCAATCCGGGCGGATTTCGCGAACGAGTGTCGATTTTCCGCACTGGCGGACACCGATGATAGCTACAGCAGGGAACAGTTCCAGCAACCGGTCGATTTTACGGGCGAGGAATCGCGTTTTGACCATCATTTTTAAAGGTTAACTTTAAATTTTCCGCATGTCAACAGACAGAATCCTGGTTTGTCACCGAGTCTTCTTTGTATGTTTAGTTTTCAGTATCCAGGCAGTCCTTGACTTCTTCACTTGCTCCGCGAGCGGGTTTGGGGTCTTCAATATCCAATATCCAACACCCAATTAACAATGATGAAGTATTGGTGGGGCGGTATCCTAAACTTGGGCATTGGAAATTGGGCGTTGTTTATTCGTTATTGTAATTTTTTCGCAAAGCATCATTCCCTATGATCCGACAGTAAAAACC
>JAFGJC010000450.1 GCA_016929305.1 candidate division CSSED10-310 bacterium
GTCTTTCTATAACAATGTGTTGTGTAGCACAGTGAAACAAAAGCTGTCACAAAATGTTTCGTTTTGTTAAAGTGATAAAAATCTAAACACTGCACTGTAATGAGTCACTTAAATGATTACGATACAATAGTTCTCATATATTTTTCAACAGAATGCGCATACATGTACCCTCCCCGACTTTTGAATCTTTGATGTATAGTTTGCCAAAATGATAATCCTCAATGATTCTTTTTGAAAGATTCAGACCTAATCCCCAGCCACGTTTTTTTGTGCTATATCCTGGTTTAAATACAAGACGCCGTTCTTTCATGGCAATACCCTTTCCATTATCCCACACATCGATAAAAACCCTTTTAGAATGATCTTCCGAAAGACCAACTGTGACTCCAATCGTCCCTATATTTTTTTCGATGGAATCCAATGCGTTTTTCAATAAATTCTCAAGGACCCACTCAAAAAGATCTTTGTTCAAACGAACGTCAGCAATATCTTCGTACGATTCAAGAAGTCTTACTTGTTTGTCCATCTGAGGAAGGCGCTTTTTAAAATAATTGATCACACCTGAAATGACGGGGATGATATTCTGTTTTTTTAATTCTGTCCGTGATCCGATTTGTGAAAACCTTGATGTAACCTTATAAAGACGCTGAATGTCGTTTTGCATTTCCGGTAATATTGCTTGAATATTCTTTTCTGATAAATCCTCTCTTAATAACTCAAGCCAGCCCATCATTGAAGATAACGGTGTACCCAACTGGTGTGCAGTCTCTTTGGACATTCCGACCCAGAGCAACTGTTGCTCGCTTTTGCTCATTCCCTGAAATCCTATATAAGAAATCAGAATAAACAAACCTACAACCAGCACTTCAATGTAAGGTAACCAGAGCAGCTGAGTTATCAGATTTGAATCACCGTAATATAGATAATTTAAAATGGGATCTCCAGAATCGGGAAACGGGTTCATGACTGCAATGGGTTCAAACTCTTTTCCCAATTTATTGATGATATGATTCACTCTTTTCATCGATTCATCAGAATGATCCTGTGGCGGAACATCTATCCCCTTCCAGTCGATGGGATTTTTCTGCCTGTCCGTTAAGATGAGAGGCAGACTTGCTTTGTGGACAATTTGTTCAAGTATGAAATTCAGATATTCGACATTTTCTTCGGCCACAGCCCGAGAATATAGATTGGCATAGAATTCCACGCTGGCCCTGGATTGCTCTCTTAATTTCTGAACAATGGATTGCGTATAAATCAATAACAAAAAGATGAGAGTGATTCCAATAATAAATATTATTGTTTTATATCTTCCTGAGCCTTTGTTGACAAGCCTCGGCGTCATGACTTCCTCCCGAAATATTACAGTTTGAATATAGTGTTTTAGGGCTCAATGTCAAGCACAAAATACAATAACTTCAGACACGAAGGTTGTTAGTTTCTATTATAAATTATGCTTGACTTTTTCAGACGAATTATTTATTCTATATTTCTTATGAAAAAGGTTCTGATCATTTCTTACTACTGGCCTCCTGCTGGCGGTCCCGGATCGCAGCGGATAGTAAAGTTTACCAAATATCTGAATGATTATAGGTGGAATTCCGTGATCCTTACAACAGAGAACGGAGAGTTTCCATATATGGATCGACTGCTATGCACAGAGGTGCCTGAAAATATTGATGTGTTTCGAAGTAAAAGTTGGGAGCCATTTACACTCTACAAAAAGATGACTGACAGGGGGAAGAGCGAAGCGCTACCGGTCGGATTGCTAACACTGGATAAAAAAAGTGTTCGTGAAAAAACATCTCACTGGATTCGTTCTAACGTTTTTGTCCCGGACGCACGAGTCGGCTGGGTTCCCGGTGCAGTTCGCGTCGGGATGAAGCTGATTCAGCAACAGAAAGTTGATCTGATATTCACCTCTTCACCACCTCATTCCTCACAACTTATTGGATACTTTCTTAAAAAGAAAACAGGGCTACCCTGGGTTGTTGATTTGAGAGATCCCTGGACAGATATCCGCTACTATGAGTTTTTAAATAGATCAATACCGACCCGTCGTGCGGATGCATGGATGGAGGGAAAAGTGTTGAAAACCGCTGACCGGATTATTACGGTGAGTGATGCGCTGTCCAATGCGTTTAAAGAGAAACTGAGAGGATATGATCGTGACAAAGTCCACGTAATTATGAACGGATATGATGACGCCGACTATGAAGCAATTGGAAAGAAAAAATCTGCTTGCTATACGATTCTTCATGCTGGGAATTGTCTAATGCACCAGAACCCGGAAGTTCTCTGGAAAAGCCTGAGCCAAATGATAAGAGAGGATAGGGAGTTTGAAAAGGAGCTGGAAATTCATTTCATCGGCAAGGTTCACCCCGCCATTCTGGAAACAGTGGATCATTATGATCTCGGGAAACATCTTCGGGCAAAGGGCTTTATACCGCACATGGAGATTGTAAGAGAAATCATGAACGCATCCACACTGCTGATGGTAGTTCCTGATATAAAAAGGAACGAAGGTATTGTCACCGGAAAACTTTTTGAATATATTGGTAGTGGAAATCCTGTTTTAGTGATCGGACCTCCATCCGGGAATGCCGGAATTATTATTTCCAAATTTGCCAACAGCACAATTTGTGATTATAACGATGTGGATAAATGCACGGCTTACATAAGAAAAACATACATCGAATGGAAAAACGGACAACTAAGCGAGTCATCTGTTTCACTTAGGAAACCTTATTCCAGAAGGATTCAAACAAAACAGCTGGTTGAATTGTTCAATTCAGTGACCTGAGAGAACAAGAAGTGCGCATACAAGCGAAAGCAGAAAAAACCGTTTTCATGCTGAAAAAACTATACAAAGATGTCACACGGAACCGGCAGATTTACGTGTTGGCAGATGATTTACATTCCGTAGAGCTCGGTGATTACTATTTTATCATGACGGAAGAGCAAATGAGATCCGGACATAGTCAGGACTTTCATTTTGATGAAAAAGGAATTCCGATTATTCCGACCTATATTGACGTGGAGGAACGTAGGCTAATATACTATCCGATTTCAATCGGTCAATATGGTCTGGCTGTCTGGCACTCTTATCTGCGAGAGAAAAGCAAGGAAAACAAACGTCGGTTTCTGGCGATAGCTGATTGGTTTGTTTCAAACTGCGTTGAAGATGATAGGCTTGGGGCCAGCTGGTTGACCTATGTTGATAAGCCGGCATATCAGATAAAAAAACCGTGGAAATCCGCATTTTCACAGGCGCGGGCGATCAATATTTGTCTTCGTGCATTTCAACTGACAGGAAATCGTGAATATGAAAAATATGCGAAGTTAGCACTCAAACCGTTTCTCTATACTGTGGAAGATGGCGGTGTTGCTCAAAATATACCGGAAGGAGTTTTTTATGAAGAGTACCCGTCGCACGCGCCCGTCCTGGTTCTCAATGGTATGATATTCGCGCTTTGCGGTATAAACGATTTTTTACGATTGTATCCGCTCCATGAAATGGCCACAAAAATTATGAACCAAGGGGTCCGTACTCTTGTAAATTTACTCCCCAAATATGATATAGGCTACTGGAGTAAATATTCTTTGTGCGAAGAAGATTTTCATCCCCGGATCGATCCATCAACAATCGGTTATCATCATCTGCATATCATTCAGCTTGAGCTGATGCACCGACTGACAAGCGAAGACATCTTCAAAGAATATTCCGAA
>JAFGJC010000451.1 GCA_016929305.1 candidate division CSSED10-310 bacterium
ATACATACCCCTGATACCGGTTACAGCGGATTCCAATGGCGTAAAAGAATATACTATTGACAGTTATGTTCCGAATTTATCTGATCCAATAGTCGTCGATACAATTCCTGACAATGCCTCCACTGGAAATGTTTATTCAGATCAAAGAACGCTCAACTATCATCGTTCGCAGCAGGCATCCAATGCGAGATATGTTCTTGATCAGGTTCCAGTTCTAGTAAATTATGAAAGAACTATTTACTAATTCTCTTTTGAACCGAATGAAATATTTTTATCAGCATTTACATCACCTAATCATAATAATCTATATTTTCATGCCTAATCTTGTAAGCCATGCTAACGAATGGGACGATCATATTGTCTCAATTATACGAAATGCGCGTCCTGGTATTGTCATGATAGAGGCGAGATCACCAATAACAAATAAACTCGGACCTCTCGGTGAAATTTTATCTTCACAGAATCCCCCGAACGCAAACCGCAAATGGTACACTTCTGTTGCATCAGGTGTTGCATGGAACGATTCAGGATACGTCGTAACAACTGCGTCCGTTGTCCGCGAAGCAACTGACTTCAGGATTCTGAATCATTTTGGTGAAACTTATAAAGCATCGCTTATCGGACTTGATGAGGAAAGCAATCTATCGGTGTTAAGGTGTGACACTTCCGGTAATTGGAATCCCAAGCCTATTGCAAAACGACAGAAACCCCTCCTCGAAGGCTCTTGGATCGCTTTACTTGGGTACGGATATGGCGGTGTGCCAACAGTTTCCGCAGGCATTGCGGGTATGGCACCTAAAGAATTTAATTCGCAACGTTGCTGGTTCCAATTCACTGCACCCGTTCGACCTGGCAATAGCGGAAGCGCATTAGTAGATTCCGATGGAAACCTTGCCGGTATCGTTTTAGGTCGCGAAGAGGACATGGGAATTCAAGCGGTTCTGAAACTTCTTACGCAGCGAGCCAACAATTCGCCTGCAAGCAATCCGACAACACCTGCAACTCATTTTTCCAACTATGGCGTTGCTATTTCTATTGCAGATGCCGAAAAAATCGTGGATCAACTGATCGAGAAAGGCGAGGTCGTTCGCGGATGGCTGGGTGTATCAGTCCAGGAAATTGCATGCTCTGCCGATTCATCTGAAACCTGTCTTCAGATTGTCCGAGTTGTCCAAAACAGCCCTGCGGATAACGCAGGATTAAAACAGAATGATATTCTCATAAAATATAATGGCAAACCCATACACAGTGCACTGGAATTAGGTAATTTTGTCGAGGATACTACGCCAGGAACCTCAATTAACTTAGATATCACGCGAGATAACCAAATATTCACCATTTCTACAGAAATAACTCATCGACCAACACAGAAAACCATCCGCCAGCAAATGTCACCTGCAATAAACGAAAAAACAAAATATCCTGATCCGGGTATAAATGTTCAAAACCTGACTCCCGCGTTGAGGACATTCTTTAAGGTCCCCGAACATGTCGGTGTTCTGATTTCTGAAATCACTCCAGATTCCATTTTGTTAAACTCAGGATTACAGGTGGGTGATATAATTACACAAATCGACAACATTCCCATATCCTGCGATGAAGATTTTTACCGAACTTTTCGTTCAGTGCAATCTGAACATTCATTACTCCTTACAGTATATCGCAAGGGTAACATTGAATTGATTACAGTAGCACAATAACAACTCTAAAAAATTTCTTTAACATCCCAACGACCAGGGATTGTATGTTTACATTTAGAGCATTTACCATCTTCAATTAGATTTTTAAGAATGTAGTAACCCTTTCGCTCAATAATTGTCGCGCCACAGTTTGGACATACCGTATTCTGGCTGGGATGATTGGGAACATTTCCAACATAAACATACTTTAATCCCTCAGCTTTTGCTATTTCATACGCTTTATCAAGACGTTGAACCGGCGTTGGAGATAAATTTTTTAAAAGGTACATCGGATGAAAACGTGTAAAATGAAGCGGTACATCATCTCCGACATTATCTTTAACCCATTTGACAAGATCTTTTACGTCGTTTTCTGAATCATTTAACGAAGTTACCATGAGATTCACAAGTTCAAGCCACATTCCGGCTTTTCGAATAGAAATGATATTATTCAATACAGGTTTGAGTTCTGCGTCGCATATATCCCTGTAATAACTCTCACGAATGGATTTCAAATCAACTTTAATGGCACTCACTGAATCGATAACAGCTGATAAAGCTTTTGGATGCCATGAACCATTGGAAACGACAACGGAAGCAATATTGTTTTTCTTTGCTTCTGTTGCCGAATCGATAACATATTCAGACCATACTGTGGGTTCTGAATAAGTAAAAGCTAAAACAGGGCAGTGTGAGTTACTCACCTCTTTGATTAAATCTTCCGGTAGCAGCTTTCGCGTATCAATACTTCCAGGTTTTGCATGGGCGATTTGCCAATTTTGACAGAATTTACAGTTGATATTGCAACCAACGGTTGCTATTGAGAACGCCATTGAGCCGGGTAACACATGAAAAAACGGTTTTTTTTCTATGGGATCGATGTTGACCGCTCCCGGATTTCCATACACCAATGTGTGAAGAACACCCTCTTTGTTTGTTCTAACATTGCAGCGCCCTGTTTCACCGTCAGCCAATATACATTCTCTGAAACATAAATTGCATTGAACGACCTTGTTCTCCATCTTGGTAAAAAATCGTGCGGGTCGACTTTGGATCTTATTGTCAGCTGCAAAAACATTTGCTAAAGCTGGATTTAAAAGCAGACATCCGGCGCAAATACCTGATTTTATCAATTGGCGTCTGGATAGTGTGAATGCTTCATTAGCATAATTCATTTTCACGATTCACTCCTTTCCATATATCGCACCGGTTGGACATTCATTCCCGCCGCAACATAATTGGTGAATAATTTACGAACAAAGTTACGAGCGCGTCTTACTGCTGTTTCGATCGATTTGCCATAAGCCAACTGGGCTGCAAGAAATGTTGACAGATGACATCCGGTTCCTCGTACATTAGTTTTGAATCGCACTCCTTGTAATTTCAAGCTGCGATCTTTCATAAGAAGAATATCAACAAGTCGATCCGGTAAATGGCCACCTTTAATTAATACTGATTTACATCCCGTACGTAACAGCTGCTTCCCAGCCTTTTCAATTGTGCGCAATCGATGATCGGAAATACCAATTAGCCAGTCCAATTCTGGGATATTTGGCGTTATGATATGAGCATGTTTGAATAAATCCTCCAAATATATTTGTTTTAAGGCGTCATTAGCAAAACAGCCGCCTTGCGAAGCTTTCCAGACAGGATCGATCACAACCGGCATTTCTGGCATTGTCTCTAAATATTCAGCCAGCATCGCCGCATTATCACCACTGCCAATGACTCCGATTTTCATTGCATTTGGTTTTGAATCTTTAATGAGAACATCAAGTTGATTTTTTAAGAAATCTGCTGGTATTGCATGAAAGCCAAACATTCCATTTCTGTTTTGAATTGTTGTCGCTGCAATTATGGGTGCAATGCGTACACGACTCGCTGCTGCAGCTCTGATATCAGACAGCAATCCTGCACTTCCTGTTGGATCCAGACCGGAAACGATGAGAACAAGAGGCGGCTTACCGCCCACGACTATAGTACCTCTTCCAATCCTTTTATTGCGCAATATTTCCCACACATAGAACAGACCGATTCGTCCATTGGTGGTGCAGAAGATCGAAATTCCCGTGCAATTGTAGGATCGATAGCACAAGCAATTTGAGCATCCCAGTCAAGCTTTTTTCTAGCTATAGCCATTTGGCGGTCTTTTTTCCATGCATCTGATCGATTCTTGGACAAGTCGGCGGCATGCGCGGCGATTTTTGAAGCTATGGTACCAATTTTCACATCGTCAATGGATGGGAGTCGAAGATGTTCCGCTGGAGTTACATAACACAGAAAATCTGCGCCACTTTTTGCTGCTATCGCACCTCCTATCGCAGAAGTAATGTGATCATAACCAGGTGCGATATCCGTCACAATGGGACCTAAAACATAGAAAGGTGCTTGTTTGCATATGCTTTTCTGAATTTTCATGTTCATTTCTATCTGATCCATGGGAACATGCCCGGGCCCTTCAACCATTACTTGAACACCGGCATTTAAAGCCCTATCGGTGAGTTCTCCTAACGTAATAAGTTCTTCAATTTGAGCTCTATCGGTAGCATCCATTAAACATCCCGGTCGCAAACCATCACCTAGACTCAGCGTCATATCAAATTCCCTGGCAATTTCCAGCAGACGATCATAATGTTCAAAAAGAGGATTTTCTTTTTTATTCTTTATCATCCATCTTGCAAGGAATGAACCGCCACGACTTACAATACCCATCGTTCGTTGCTGTATTTTTAAACGATCCAACGCAGATTTTGTAACTCCGCAATGAACTGTTATAAAATCCACACCATCTTCGCCGTGCTGCTCGATCACTTTAAAAAATTCATCAATAGACATATCTTCAATGGACTTATTTTGATGCAATAACTGACATGCAACCTGGTAAATGGGTACTGTACCAAGTGGAACTGTGCAACGTTCACGTATAGCTCTACGAATCTCGCGAATATTATCACCGGTAGAAAGATCCATGATCGCATCTGCACCGTATTTGATGGCAATATCAACTTTCTTGAATTCCAAATCAGGATCGAACAAATCCGGAGAGGTTCCAATATTGGCGTTTATTTTAATTTTAAAACCGTTACCGATTATTTTGGGATCGGCTAAAGTATGTTTTGAATTGCAGGGAAGGCATGCTTCACCGGAAACGATTTGCTTGCGAACAAAATCGATACAACAATTTTCCGCATGGGCAACCAGTTCCATTTCACGTGTTATCTTACCTGAAAGTGCTGCTTGTCTTTGGGTCATTTTATTGCTTTCCTTTCTCGTTCTCATAACTCCTTCGCTACTTCGATCCTACGAGTAAAGGTCTTATGTGTCAACTTCATCAATACTCTAAGATTCCGCAATAAATGTTAATTCTGTTGCCTAAAGTTTTCACATAGTGTACTACTTGCACTCGTGGAGGAGTTATTCTTGGAGCAGTTCAGCACAGATAATTTCAGGTATATTGGAAATAATCGGCTAAGGAATTTTACAGAACAAGATCAAATACCACTAAATAAATCGGGATCAGCATTTACACCCTGGTTTCTATTTTTCCTAACAGTTTTCAGCACTATTATCGCTGGTGCATTACAACAGAACTTAAACCCATTTCATCCCCTCACAAATATGCTCTATGGTATTCCATTTTCGTTCACATTGCTTTTAATTTTAGGTATCCATGAATCTGGTCATTATTTCATGTGCAAGGTTCACGGCATACCCTCTACCGTTCCATATTTTATCCCCATCCCGAATATTTTAGGTACATTAGGGGCATTCATAAAAATAAAAGGAATAATACCGAACCGGCGAGCACTCCTCGACATTGGAATGGCAGGACCTTTGGCAGGATTCGTTGTAGCACTGCCTGCAACGGTTATCGGATTTATCCTGTCAACACCTGCTCCCGTATTCTACCCAGATACTGTTACATTTGGGGATTCACTTCTTGTAAAAGGATTATCACTGATCGTTTTTCCGAATCTTCCAGATGGTTTTGAAATTATTCTACATCCTGTTGGATTCGCCGGATACATCGGACTGCTTGTAACAGCATTGAACCTTCTACCTGTGAGTCAATTGGATGGCGGTCATATTGCCTCGGCACTCTTTGGTGAAAAACAATGGCACATCGCTAAGTATTTTATGATGTTTTTATTCGCATTGGGATTTTTATGGAAAGGCTGGTGGATCTGGTTGTTGATTTTAACGATTATGGGGTATCGTCATCCTGTGATTCGATCAGATGCCCGACCCTTGGGAAAAAATCGCCGATATCTGGCTTGGGCAACCATCATTATCTTTTTCCTTACATTTGTACCCATTCCATTCATTGTCTAACTTCGAATACTCATCAGCAGATCCGGTCTATACCGTTCAAATATCCGGGTACATTTCATAAAGTTCCATCAATGTATCCATTATTTCTGATTCTTTTATTTTTTTTAGGGGATTACCTTTGCTGAAGACGAGTGCTTCGCCTTTTCCGCCTGCAATTCCAATATCAGCTTCCCTGGCTTCGCCTGGACCGTTTACGGCACATCCCATGATGGCGAGTACTAGTGGTTTGGACCGGTGTCCCAGAATTTTTTCACATTCGGAAGCGATTTTAATGACATCAATTTGAGTTCTGCCGCACGTCGGACAAGCAATAACAAGAGGATAGCGAAATCTGATTTTTAATGCTTCCAATATCCTGTATGCAATTTTAACCTCCTCAGCAGGCATTGCAGCTAAAGATATGCGGATCGTATCACCTATCCCTTGATTCAATAATATGCCCACACCGACAGATGATCTCACCGTTCCTGTAAGTAGAGTTCCACTCTCGGTTATCCCGATATGCAACGGGTAATCACATCGATCAGTAATCATTCGATAAGCATCAACTGTATCCAACACATCAGAGCCTTTAAGTGACAATATTATAGAATGGAATCTATACTGTTCCAGAAGATTTATTGCGATCAATGCACTTTCGACAAGTGCCTCCGGGGATGGATGCCCGTATTTCCGCAACAGTTTTTTATGTATTGATCCAGAATTAACTCCAACTCTGATTGGTATACCATGATCCATTGCCGCATCAGCAATTTCCCTTAGTTTTGCATTCGAACCAATATTCCCGGGATTAATGCGTATTTTATGTGCACCCGCACGAATTGCACCGATTGCCAACCGATAATCAAAATGAATATCAGCAATAAGCGGGACAGGAGATAATCGAACCAGTTCTTTAAAAGCACCTAGTGAGTTCTCGTCAGGAATACTGACCCGCATTAATTCAGCACCATATTTCACCGCATCTGATATTTGGGCAAGAGTTTTTTGTACATCGTGCGTATCGGTGTTTGTCATAGACTGAACCCGAATGGGATAATCAGAACCCAATCCAACTGAACCGATCATCATAGAACGGGTTTCCCGTCTCTTAGGAACATTCGTAGTATTCATTTCCGACACAAATTCTCAGCTGCCCGCGTTGCCCACTCAAGAGTTTGCAAAACTTGATCCATTGATTCGAGAGGACAACTCACGTGTTTCTGCATAATGGTTTCAACAATCCAAGGAATCTGAGTGAAGGTAATTTGGCCATTAATGAAAGCATTAACGGCAATATCATTTGCAGCATTCAGAACCGCAGGCATTGTTCCACCTTCGTGCAATGCTTCATAGGCCAAACGAAGACATTGAAATCGTTCCAAATCAGGTTCAAAAAACGTTAATTTCCCAAGAGATACCAGGTTCAAACCCGGTAGATCCAACATCCAATGCTCGCCCCCGGTTACAGCATATAATATCGGTAACCGCATATCGGGTAGACTCATCTGGGCCAGAATCGATCCATCCCAGGTTTCAATCATGGAATGAATGATGCTTTCAGGATGAATAATGACGTCTATTTCTTTTGCGGATAGATCAAAAAGCCATTTGGCTTCGATAATCTCGAGTCCTTTGTTCATAAGGGTTGCTGAATCGATGGTTATTTTGTTACCCATATTCCACGTGGGATGCGCCAAAGCGTCCGCAACCTCAATCTGATTCAGATCCACATCAGGTTTGGCAAAAAATGGTCCTCCTGAACAGGTTAAGATAATTCGTTGTAACGCATTACGTTTTATACCTTTCAAGCATTGATGAATCGCCGAATGTTCGGAATCAATGGGAATAATTCTAGATCCTGAATTTCGCGCAGTATCCATGATAAGTTTTCCGGCCACGACAAGTGTTTCCTTATTTGCCAAAGCCAGATCTTTACCAGCGGATATCGCAGCCATATTGGGTAATAAACCTGATATCCCTGAGACAGCTGAAACAACGATATCCGTCTGAACTAATTCACCTGCTGCTAATTCGGTCTGTCGCTTCTCGCCAAAAACAATGCTGATGTTTTTACCCGAAAGATCAGCAGCTATAGATTTGGCTGTCGATGTATTCATGACAACCAATATTTCAGGGCATATCTGTTTCGCGATTCTGATGAGTTTTTCAGGGTTGTTCCCGATGGCACTTAATCCAACAATTTTGAATTCATCTTTGAACCGCGACAATACATCTATAGTCTGCTCACCTATTGATCCAGTGCAGCCGAGTAGAGCTATTCTCTTCACCACCACACCTCAAGCATGCCAGAATATCCTGGCAAAACAGTACAAAAAAGGTGCCGAATAGAATAAATTATCCAGCCGATCCAGAAAACCACCATGGCCAGGCAGAAGACTTCCAGAATCTTTCACCGAAGCTGCGCGTTTAAAGATTGATATTGTCAAATCTCCAGCATGAGCCATAAGCACTAACGCAACCGGCAGAAAAATCCGTTGCCAATGCAGCAAACCAATGTCAAGGATGAGGTCTGCAGCGTATCCTGCTAAAACACCAAAACAAATAGCACCGATTAAGCCTTCTACGGTTTTTTTGGGTGAAATAATGGGCGCCAGAGGTGTTTTTCCGAAAGTCTTACCGACATGTAATGCTCCTGCATCCCCCACCCACACAGTGGCTAGAAGAAAATAGATCATTTCACGATTATCGAACTGCCCATGCAAAGGTGTTTCTCGCAACATGATAACCGCACCACCACCCCAAACGATGCAAACGATTCCGGTTACCAGAAAAACGATGCTTTGCGCAGCATCACTCATTTTCTTTCCACGATTGAAAATCTGAAAAGCACTGGCACCTGCAATGCATGTCATAAATGCCACATAAATAATCGAACCATCTCCAACCTGCGAGAATAAATACATTCCTGTCAGAGCAATGATGGCAAGGGAAATCGCATAAATTGGTGACAATGTGGGCGTTGACAAATGGCACCATTCGTATAACGCCAGTATGATGGCTACTGCAGCTATTGTATCAAAAACAATACTGGGACAGAATTGAATGACAATAATGAGGATTGGAACAGCAATCAAAGCCGTCATATAGCGAAGAAGCATATTTTTCAATTTTTAGTTTCCGGCGATTCGATACCGCCAAAACGGCGATCTCGTTTTTGAAAGGCATAAATAGCTTCACGTAGATCTTTTTCCGTGTAATCCGGCCATAAAACCTCAGTAAAAAACAACTCTGCGTAACTGCTTTGCCATATTAGAAAATTAGATAACCGGTATTCACCGCTTGTTCTAATAAGCAGATCAGGATCTGGAAGATCTGAGGTATACAGTAAAGAGGAAAAAAGATCTTCGGAAAGATCTTCAACATTAAATATATCATCTTTGACGAGTTGAACGAATCGACGGCATGCAGCTAATATCTCCTGGCGTCCGCTGTAACCCAACGCAAGATTCAATACTAATTTCTTACAGGATGCCGTTGAGACAATGACATCGTTTAATGCTGATTTGACTTTTTGGGGAAAATTATCAAGAGAGCCACTAATCCGCAACTGAATATCATTTTCTAAGAGTTTCGCTTTTTGATTCATTAAATTCGCATACAGTAGATCCATGAGTGCATCAATTTCCATCTTCGGACGGATCCAGTTTTCTTTCGAAAATGTGTACAAAGTGAGCACCTTGATTCCTAATTTCACACTCGCTTCTATGATTCGATTGACTGTCTTTACGCCTTCCCGATGACCCGCAACTCTCGGCATTCCTCTCCGTCGCGCCCATCGGCCATTTCCATCCATAATTATTGCTATATGTTTAGGCAATTTATGTGGATTGATTTTTATCAGTTTGTTTTTTTCGTTTTTTTTTCGCATTTACTCTAAAGATCGCAATTATTTCGTTTATATCTCCAAAATTTCACTTTCTTTCGCTTCACCCAATTCATCAATTTGTTTAATGTAATCATCAGTCAACTCTTGAATTTTATCGTAGCCCCGATGGGCATCGTCTTCTG
>JAFGJC010000452.1 GCA_016929305.1 candidate division CSSED10-310 bacterium
CATCGGCGTGGCCTCGCATCCAAAATAGCAGGCCGCGCGGCCACGGGTAGTTTTGAAATTGGCTCAGAAGAATGAAGGGATTTCAATCTGTCTGTTTCGGATAACGAGAGCGGCGACGAGAACGGATCACGAGTAAATTCGAATCGGCAACCGCTATCGTCGCCGATATCGTCCACCGATTGTTTCGCAACCGTGAACCGTGAACCGTGAACCGTGAACCGGCAACAGGTTTCAGGTTTCAGGAAAACCAACAACTGTGAACTAGTATCGGAGTTTCATTAGTTTCAGCGTGGATTTCAGAAGGTCTTGCGCTTTTGGGTGGGGACGGAGTATTGCTCGCGGCTTAAAAGGGCACCGGTATTCTAAAGTCTAAAGTGGCGGGAGCATCCTGCTCGCGTGTTTGTATTCTTATCCGCGTTTATTCGCGTTATCCGCGGGGGAAATGAATCAAGACTGCCCGCTGATCTTCGCGGATTGTCGCTGATAATATAAAAAAAACAAAAAACCAGCTTGACAAACAACGGGCACAGGTTTATCGTTACCAAAAGTAACGTTACTTCGCCGCCGTGAAAGCGACGGGGCGAAGCGTGCCCGGGGGAATCGGACAGCAGACGGCAGTGACCGGTGGTCAATGGCCAGGGTCAGTTATCGGCCTGCCGCGGCATCTTGTCCGGCGTAGCCCGCCTGTGTCCGGCATAGCTCGAAGAGCGAAGTCGGAAGGGCGAAGCGGGAATACGGGTAGCCGACAATCTTCGCTCGACACACTACATATGTTACCAGAACCTTTCGTATTTAATACCCTTAAGATATATGCCACATGTCAATCCGGTCAACAAGGTCATAAACATCTGATGCTGAAAAATTAAAGGAATGCCATAACCGAAGCCCTATGAATTCAAACTTAAACAGACTTTCAAAACATCTCTTTTGGGATGTTGATCCGCAGACCCTGAACCCTGAAAGGAATAAAAAGTTTATTATCCGCAGAGTTCTCGATTTCGGCCTGCTAAGTGACTGGATCATAATCAGAAATTATTATGGCATCAAAACAATTGCCGCAAACACGATTCAGATTAAGGATCTCGATAAAAAAGCAGCAGCATTTATTTCCCTTTTATCTGGCACTCCCATCAGTGAGTTCTCATGCTACACTTCAACACAATTGACACAGAAACACTGGAACTTCTAAGAGCACTTTTGGCAATCTCGGCTTTCTCTGATTTGAGGCTGGCCGGCGACACGGGCATGGCACTGCAAATCGGGCATGGAAAGTCTATCGATGTCGACCTGTTCGGCACGATTAAAGCAGATGAATTCACAATAACCCAAGAGCTTAAAGCAGTTGGCAGGATCAAACTCCTCAACAAGTCGGAAAATATTAAAATCTACACAGTAAATGACATCAAAGTAGATTTGGTCAATTATCCTTATCCATGGCTGTCCGAGATAAATTCTGAAAACAATCTGCGACTCGCCGGCATAGATGATATTGCGGCAATGAAACTTTCAGCAATAACCAACCGGGTAACAAAAAAGGATTTTGTCGACATCTTCTTCCTCCTCCAAAGTTTTTCTCTGACTCAAATGCTCGATCTCTATTCACAGAAATATCAGGATGGTTCTGAGTTCCTCGTGCTGAAAAGCCTGGCTTACTTCAATGATGCTGAATCAGATGAGATGCCATATATGTTGCAGCAGGTGTCATGGCCGGACGTTAAACAAAAAATTCGCTCAGCCTTAAAAGAATATTAATCAGTCAACATCGCGGGGAAATGAATCATAAATTTATTCTACCATTGGCATTGTTTTTTTGACAAATGCCAATAGATTACAGTCGCGTGTAAGTTTAAATAGAAAAGGCGATCAGAGAATATGAGGTTGGATAAGCAAGAAAGGAAGGCGTTGAGGCATTCTCTGCGGAATGTTGACGGGGACATCTTTTTATTTGGCTCCCGTTTACACGACGACCGCAAGGGAGGAGATATTGACCTGCTTGTATTCTCCAAGGGGTCTCCTTATCGAATATCCCAGGAGATCGCAGTGAATTTCTTCAAGGAATGTGAAGAGAAGATAGATGTGATTGTCATGGACAATTCACGCTTGACCGAGCAGCAGCAGGCATTTGTCAACACCCTCAAAATGGAACCGATTGTGCCATGAGCAAGGATATTGAAATTATTCTAAGGCAATTTGGGGAAAAGGTTCTCGATGCGGTCTCGCTGGTCGAGGCATCATTGGAGCGAGTCGGCAACTTTGATCCTGAAAAAGACTATACCCCTGAAGAGCGCGAACCTTACGATGCTCTATGTGACAGGTTTATCAGAGCAGTTGAGATTTCTATCCGGTTCATGAAAACATATGAGATCCATATGTACGGCGAAAACTCCGACACCTTAAGGGATTTGATGTTGCGGATGGAAAAGACAGAAATGATATCATCGCTGGACATCTGGTTCAGAATGCGCGATGTCAGAAACAGGATCGTCCACGATTACCTTCCAGAGGATATACAGGCTTTGTACAATGATATCCAGCATTCTTTCGCCAAGGAATTGATTCGGCTTAAGAACAAAACAGTGAATAGATCAGAATCTGTTTAACCCAAGAAAAGACTGCCCGCGAATCTCGCTAATCTGCGCTGATAATACAGATTTGATTTGGGTTTTCAAAACAATACATGAATTGACTTTTCTTATCCGCGTTTATCCGCGTTATCAGCGGGAAAATGAATTAAGGTATTTTCTCTTCCACGAATGAAACGAATAAAACCAACTCACCTCCCCGGCAGCAGCACACGAAAACATGAAAACGGAGGGTTGAAACCGGAACTTCATATCGAATAAACCCCAGGTCAGACCCCGAAACAGCCAAATTGAGGTTTGATAAGCATATAAGGTTCAACCAATTAGTGCTATATTAGTTGTTCGACAAAAAATCAACTAAATAAAGAAAAAAAGGAGGAACCTTATAATGGAAACATTATACTGCGCAATCGACCTGCATTCAAACAATGGTTTCTACGGAATCGTAGAAAAATCCGGGAAAAGAGTATTCGGCAAACGTATTCCCAATGATCTCGACAAGATATTTGCGTCGCTTGAACCATTCAAAAAGGAAATCCGTCAGATTGCAGTTGAGTCAACCTATAACTGGTACTGGCTTGTGGATGCACTGAAAAAAAATGGTTTTGATGTTCAACTTGCGAATCCCGCAGCAATGGAGCAGTATTCCGGTCTGAAGAGCACCGGTGATGAAAGCGATGCTTTTTTCATTGCTGAACAAATGCGCCTAGGGATTCTCCCCACAGGTAACATTTACCCAGCTGAAGAACGGTCCATCAGAGACATCCTCCGGAGGCGTTCTCTGTTCGTTAGACAGCGGACAGCTCAAAAGCTGAGTTTAATGAGACAGTTCTGTCCTGAAGCACAGAGTTTTTATGAAAGAAAATGTTCCAGAGTGGTCAATGCCGTGGCCGTAAAATCTCTGGC
>JAFGJC010000453.1 GCA_016929305.1 candidate division CSSED10-310 bacterium
AAAAGATTCAAACCGACGGGTGGCGTCATATAACCGATGTTAAGATTTGCCAGAAAGACGATTCCCAAATGTACTAAATCGATTTCATAGTGAAGTGCCAGGGGTACGATTAAAGGCACGACAACAACCAGAGCTGAAAAAATATCAAGCATGCATCCTACAATGAGAAGAAATATATTTAACGCTAAAAGAAATCCCAATTTACTGGTTATAAATGATTTAATGAAGTTCAGGATATGATGAGGAACCTGGTCACGTATAAGATTGTCTGTATATGACAGGGAGCATCCCATAATGATCATGATACTGCCAACAAGAACCATACTGCGGCGCATAATGTCAGGTAAATCCTTCCATTTTATTTCCCGATAAAGCAATAGTTCGACAATAAGTACTATGAAAGCTGTTAATGCAGCCGCTTCCGAGATGGCAATTTTACCCGAATAAATGGCTCCCAGAACCAGGAAAGGCAGCGGCAATTCATATCGAATATCCCAGAGAGCATTCAGGAATGGTTTGAACGAAAAAGCGGGTCGTGGAATTTCATCGCGCAGTGCAATGATGGCGCTGTAAATTGAGAGGAGTAGAACCATAAGAAGGCCCGGCAAAATTCCTGCACGAAACAGAGCGTCTATTGACGGTGCCATTTCAGGATTTTTGACGGACTGACTGGCAATTACAGCATAGAGGATAAGCGGAAGGCTGGGAGGAAACAACAAACCCAAACTTCCAGCAGTTGTTACTAGTCCCAGGGAGAATTTCTCTTTGTATCGTTCATGGATCAATGCAGGGAATAGAAGACCTCCCAAAGCAATAATGGTAACACCGGAAGCTCCTGTAAAAGCCGTGAAAAATGCACATGCGCCAATGCATACTATCGCCAAACCTCCAGGCATCCAACCCAGTGTCGCTCTCGTGAAATTTAACAGTCTTCTTGGTGCACCACTCTCTGCAAGAAGATAGCCGGCAAAAGTAAAAAGGGGTATGGGTAAAAGATTTGAATTTTTAGCCAAAAGATAAAACTTAGCGTAGAAATCAGAGAGTTGCGAATCGCCAAAAAACAACTGTAACAGTGTATTGGCGGCGATGATAACAAACAACGGTGCACCGAGGAGTGCCATAATGACGGTTGCGATGCCCATCAGTAACATCATGTTTTGTCACTCGGTTTAATGAAGGTAAGTATGTCAGAAACGGTCTGAATACTGAATCTGATGGTTATTATGGTAAAAACCACGGGAAGGATGAGTTGAAATGGCCATGAAGGAAAAGGTCCTACATTCTCGATATTTAGAAAAGCCATGATTTTTACATATTTAATAGCAGCTATCACAAGGAAGGTGCATATTGCAGCAGAAAAAAAGTCTGTTATCGCACGAATCACGGATCGTGTTTTAGGTTGCACAAAGCGATTGACGATATCGATAGTAATATGTTCCCTGTTACGCGTCGCTATAGCCGCACCAACCATGGTCACAAAAAGAATCAAATGATTGATCACATCATCTGACCAATCGAATCCCAACGTCACAAAGATCCTTCCATTCAAGAGAAGTCTGTCAATGATCTGCAGAAAGGCAAGCAACACCATTATCCCTAACAGAAAAGCTAAAAACCCGTTTTCCAACCGATGAAGCCAACTGATTATTTTTTTAACGAATATGTATCGTGATGTCATAAATTGGATGGCGTTTTCTGCCGGTATTCATTTACAAGGGATTCGATACGAGTAACCATTTTTTGGGAAACGGTTGCGTTTGTCAGTGATTTAATGGCTTTGGCAGAAATATCCTGAAAATCGGACTGTAATTTTTCTGTTGGTTCAACGATGGTAACACCCCGCTCAGAGATAATTTCAAGCGCTCGTTTATCTTCCTTTCGATTTTGATCCGTAATCTTATCAAGGTGTTTTTGAACTTGAGCAAGTATCAATGATTGCAAATCCTCAGGTAACTTCTCCCACGATTTATTACTGATTAAAAATGCACCAAAGGCGTGCGTGAGTGGGATATCCGTCATTGTGTTGACTTTTGTGAACCATTGCATTGCCAGAATACCGGTTGGTGTATTAAAAACAGTATCGACCAGCCCGGTTTGAAGTGCTGTCATGACATCGCCAACACCCAGGGGTATAGGGGTAACCTTTGCAGCTTTGAACAAAGCTTTCATAATCGGATCATTCTCATACAGCCAGGCTTTTGATTTTTGGAATTCTTGAGCACTCGTAATTGGGTTTTTTGAGAAAACATATGTGAAGCCGATTCCTGTAAAGCCGAGGACTTCGTATCCCTGTTTCTTGAAGGCTGATTTCAATTCCTGATCCATTTGTGACAAAACGTAATCTACCTCTGCGTGAGTTTGAAACATTTGAGGAAGAGTAAGCGCTGCAAAATCCTTGTAAATTCGCATTAAACCATTGCCGGTGAAGCTGGCACCGTCCAGTTGACCGCTGTAGAGTTTATAAAGAACTGTACCATCGTCACCCATCGTTCCGCCAGGATAAATCACGAATTTCAACCGTCCATCGGATTTGGATTGAACCTCCTCATTCATCATTTGAAGTTCTTTCCACCAAACGCTGCCTTCGGGAGCGAGAGTGGCGATTTTGAGTACAATAGGATCAGTATTTTCAGCGGAAATCATAGATGGAATCAAACAGAAATATATCAGGTAAAAACCTATTAAGGCAGTTAATTTGGATTGGCAAATCATCATTCCTCCTTAATAAAAATATTCATCCACCCTTGACAACAATTGTCGAGCATTTTGTTTTGCAAGTGCATTCATCAAATTTAAATCTGGATT
>JAFGJC010000454.1 GCA_016929305.1 candidate division CSSED10-310 bacterium
GGAGACACTTCGCGGCAGACCTAACATATACTTTGCCAAAAATAATTTTGCCGGCGGAATTATTGAAGGTATCAATCATTACGATTTTTTTAAACAGCCTCAAGTAAGTAACAGATGAAAGGATGACATGATTTCTGAGATTAATAACATCCTGAAGCGTTATGCACCTGAATTCGAAAGTTTGTTAAGAAGTTTTTACAGTACAAACCAATCGTTCCTCCTCCAATCACAAATCAAGGAGTTGCTACGGAAATTTCTTGAGACTGATCAGAGAGCACATCTGGCGGATAATTTGTTGCTATCTCTTTTAAATAAAGCGCAGGAAGTCGCTATGGCGGATCCCTGGATATACTTTGCCATACGGCCGGAAATCGCGCGATGGGTTTATTTGAAATTTCGGACCGACAGCTCTGGTTCCATAGATTGTTTTCAGGCAGACAATCGGGAATTCCTTATTTTCAAGGAGTGGTTGATTAGTAAAGAGCCTGTGGAAAACGAGTGGATTCTTGAATTGGATCTGGGTCCGTTCAACAGGGAGTTTCCTCGAATGCGAGAATCCCGTTCCATTGGGCGTGGTGTGGAGTTTTTGAATAGAGTGCTGTCAAATCGCTTGTTCAAGTCAGAAGATGATGGCCACTCAAAATTATTCGAATTTCTTAAAGTTCATCAGTTCCAGGGCAATCAACTCATGATCAGTCAGGATATCGATGATATTGCATCATTACGGGAACAGATGAAACAAGCCGAATCTTATTTATTGGAGCAACCCGAGGAAACCCCGTGGGATACAATTAAAGCGTCAATGAATAACATGGGATTTCTGGCAGGATGGGGCCGTACGGCGAAACGCATTTTAGAGAGTTTTGAAATATTGACGGATATTTTGGAGGCACCTGATCCGAAAACACTTGAAACGTTTCTCGGACGCATCCCGATGATTTTTGATCTTGTGATCATATCACCTCATGGATATTTCGGCCAGTCAGGTGTATTAGGGCTTCCCGATACGGGTGGTCAGGTGGTGTATATATTGGATCAGGTAAGGGCTCTGGAAAAAGAAATGCGACAACAAATCTATGATCAGGGACTGGATATTGAACCTAATATACTCATCATTACCCGCCAGATACCTGAATCCAAAAACACCTCCTGTCATCAACGAATGGAGCATGTGGAGGGAACCCGGAACGCGAAAATTCTGCGAGTGCCTTTCAGAGATAAAAACGGCAACATCGTTCCTCAATGGATCTCGAGATTCAATATCTATCCGTATCTGGAGCGTTTTGCTAAAGAAGCAGAAAATGAAATATTGCAGGAGCTGAAGAAAAAACCAGATTTAATTATCGGCAATTACACGGACGGCAATCTTGTCGCCACACTCCTTTCACAAAATCTGCGGGTAACACAATGCAACATCGCTCACGCTTTGGAAAAAACAAAATATCTCTACTCAGCACTCTATTGGAAAGAATTGGAAGAGATGATGCATTTTTCCTGTCAGTTTACAGCCGATCTGATCGCTATGAATACAGCGGATTTCATCATTACCAGCACCTATCAGGAAATTGCGGGAAAACAGGACAGTATCGGGCAGTATGAAAGTTATTCAAGCTTTACGATGCCGGGTCTATATCGAGTGATAAATGGAATCGATGTGTTCGATCCCAAATTCAATATTGTTTCACCGGGAGCTGACTCATCCGTCTACTTTCCCTATACCGATCGAAAAAAGAGGTTTTGGGAATTTAACGAAGAATTGGATCAATTGGTATTCGGCGCAGCATCCGATATTGCTCGCGGATCGCTCATCTCAAAGGAAAAACCAATCATATTCAGCATGGCACGACTTGACATTGTCAAGAATCTTACGGGTCTTTTGGAATGGTATGGACAAAATCCAAGATTGCGGAAGCTGGCGAATCTGCTGATAGTAGGGGGAACAATCAAAGCTGAAACATCGGCGTCCCAGGAAGAAAGAGAGCAGATTGAAATCCTGCATGGATTGATGACTAGATTTGATCTGGACGGACAGGTGCGCTGGATTGGTTTACAGCTGAAAAAAAAGATCGCTGGTGAATTATACCGATTTATCGCAGACAGGCGTGGTGTTTTTGTGCAACCGGCATTGTTTGAAGCGTTCGGTTTGACGATCATTGAAGCCATGACATCTGGTTTGCCGACGTTTGCGACGTGTTACGGAGGACCTTTGGAAATCATCGAGCATTCCAGGTCCGGTTTCCATATCGATCCCAACTGGGGAGAAAAAGCTGCCGAAAGCATTGCTGATTTTTTGGAGGAGGTGTCGCGGAATCCGGATATTTGGCAAACCATTTCCCGGAATTCGATGGAACGAGTCAAACATCGCTATAATTGGAACCTTTACGCAAAGCGCATGCTGACGCTGTCGCGAATTTATGGTTTTTGGAAATACGTGACGAATTTAGAACGCCAGGAGACACGCCGATATCTGGAAATGTTTTACGGACTGATGTTACGCAAATTGTCCGACGCCTTGCCTCAATAGAAAGTTTGTATTATTTTGTTTTTTTACAAGACCGCGCTAAGAACGGTGTTAAACGGGTGATGTGATGAAGAAACATGTGATTGTCAGAAAATACTTATGGACAGTTTTTCTCTGTTTTATTGGCGTTTCTGTATCTTCAGACTGGGAATGGATAAATCCTTACCCTCAAGGAAACACGATTAACTGCCTTCTTTTATTGAATGATCAATCCATCTGTGGCGTAGGATTGGCGGACACGATAATAACCTGGAACGGTTCGGAATGGCTGACCTCATCCACTGGATCCGGATACGACTGGAACGATTTATGGCAATCCGAGAGCGGCAATCTGTACATTTGCGGACCCCAGGGTCATGTATGGTGCAAAGATAACTCTGGCTGGAAATCTATGAATACGGGATTTGGATCGGATCTGCATGGCATTTTTGGATTTTCGGACACCTTTATCTTTGTTGTCGGTGACGGCGGAAAAATCGGATTTTGGGATGGCAATTCCTGGACTCTGATGGAAAGCGGAACGCTATACAACTTACACGATATCGCTGGATTTCCAGATGGGCACGTATTTGTGTGCGGTGCGGGGGGATTAATATTGACGCTGGATGAAACTGGATGGCTTCCTATGGATTCAGGGTTCCAGGGAACACTGACTGCTTTTGGGGGGTCGAGTTCGAATGATGTTTTTGTCATCGGTCGGCAGGGCACCGTGCGTCATTGGGACGGTCTGGCATGGTCTGAATGGCTTTCGCCAGGTGATGAGGACCTGTTTGCCATTACGGGTCTGTCTCAATCTCACCTCTATATCTGTGGCACTCATGGTTCACTCTATCACTGGGCATCCTCACATTGGCAGACCATTGAAACATCAACAGCCAAAGAATTGCATGCTCTGGTAATGCATGGTGATTCCCAGGCTTTTGCGGGCGGCGCCGACGGCATGTTATTGGAGGGATCTGGAAGTGTCTGGGAAAAAGAGATCAGTGGTACTACCGAGAATCTGACATCAATATATGGAATTGATTCGGAAAATTTATTTATAGGATGTCATAATGGTACCGTAATTCATTTTAATGGAAGTGACTGGCAGTACATGGATACCGGTATTTCCCATCCCCTTTCGGCAATATGGGGTTCCGATTCAGACAGCGTGTACGCCGTGGGAGATCTGGGAGCGATCATTTACTGGAATGGTGGCGTCTGGCAACCAATGACCTCCGGTTCATCTGAATGGCTATTCGATGTATTCGGGTTTGCCACGAACGATGTTTATGCTGTTGGGGATTATGGAACCATTCTTCACTATGACGGGTCGTCGTGGTCGACAATGAACAGCGGTACAAATCTTCGGATAAGTGCCCTGTGGGGGCCATCATCCGATAGTCTTTTTGCCGTCGGCCAGAACGGGCTTATTCTTTTTTATAATGGAATATCATGGCAGCCCATGACGAGTAGTGTGACTCAGGACCTTTTTGCAATATGGGGCACATCCGATCAGGATATGTATGTCGTGGGAGAAGACGGCGTCACACTTCATTTTGATGGAAATGACTGGGAACAAGTTCCGACCAATACATCGCATTATCTTAAAGGGTTGTATGGATTGGATAATAACAATATATATGCCTGCGGCTATAACGGCGCAGTGCTTCACTGGGATGGGAACGGATGGATTGATCTTCCAATCATTACACACCAGCATCTGCTGGGTGTGTGGGGATCCCTTGAAACGGGAATGCTGTTCGTGGGATATAACGGAACACTACTCAAATGGGAAGGAATACCATTTACCACTGGAGCTGATATCACTTTGAACAGCTCTCAATTTCACCCGGGGGATCCCTTTCTCCTGACGGGAAACGTATCAAATGCCAGTGCAGATTACCTGGAAGCCAACTGGTACGTTGCTCTGGATGTCGATATCAACCAGTACTGGTTTTGGCCAAGTTGGAGTCATTGGCCGTCAAATCTGGATTATCTCCCGGTATATCTGTATCCGAATGAACAATACAATTTAGATGTACTGGAATTCATCTGGCCCGAAACCGGTTCAATGCGGATGAAGAACATTACATTCTGGACATTTTTGGTTGATCAGGACAATCAGTTGCTTGGCAACATTGATTCAGCGGTTTTCAGTTTCGGGCCGAAAGATATTGAGTAACTAGCGTTTTAGAGCTTTCCGTAACGCCAACATGTGATCCAGTTTTGGCAAATCCCAGTATTTTCCATAGAGTGTCGTTATTTGCATCCGTTCCTGTTTTAACTGAACTTCACTCCGCGGAAGCGCAATCTTGATATTTCGCCACGCTTCTCCGGCAAAAGCTCTTCGCTTTATATCCAAACCCTTTTCAGCATACGCTTTTCTATCCTGAAAAGACGGAAACCATTCATCAGCTTTTTCGATAAGCCGGGGTAATCCCAATGTTCTGGAATCCCCATTTTTGATACGAATAAATGTTTTCAGAAAAATGTCCCGAAACCGGTACTCGGATCCTTTTGTAACCGGTATAAACTCCTGTTTCCAAGGATCGATGAGTCCTCTTAGCAGTAAAAATGTCGCATTTTCAGTAACAACACCCCATTCAGCTTTTTTAATATCCGCCATAGTTATCGCGCGTGTTTCAATTTCATATCCAGCAGCTTCACCGATTAAGTTAAACGTCACCATCGTTGTCCCGGGATAACAACCATTCTGGATACCAGGACTGATAATTTTCCTGTCTTTTTCAAAGACGACAGCAATATCTTCCAGATTCTCTCCCCCGGCACAAATGAAATTATCTTCGCAGTTTTTAAAAACCGCTCCATCACAAATCCAATTGTATTTCTGTTCGTGTTCACAGTAATCGTTCCACAATTTTTGAAATTTTCTGCCGATAGCGGAATGAAAGTAATTGCCGGAGATTGTAAAATTATTCAGCGAAAAGACGGGAGCTTCCGGATAAATACAGAGTACCGCCATATCTTTGGATTGCCGTTTTGCCATCTGTTTCAGCATTACGGATAGTGTCAATTCGTGCTCGCTTTTATCAATTGCATCGACAGAAATTCTCGGTTTTGTTTTCGGTTGGACAAGAACATAATTACCCCAGGGGTAGATGAATTGATACCCGTTCATGAAGCAGAGAATAAAAACAACACCGATCATTTCCCAGGGCTGCATTTGAGGTTGAATGGTCACACCCAGATTTCTTAACAGACGGTCAAGACGAACCCACTCTGCCATGGGAAACATCATTCGCATCCTGTTTTCTTCGCCCCATGGATCCATAAGAACAGACATATTGACTGCTATTGACCCCCAGCTCGCTCCAATTACCCAGGAATTCGCCGGTAAATCGTTTTGCGTAAGAATCCCATCTAATCCGTGATAGGTAATATTCGTACCAACAACTTCTTTTTCTTGCTCAATATAGTGCATGCAGGCCGTACGAATATCATCCTGCTGTTTTTTCAGTTCTTTGATAATACTCTTTAAATCATCCGTACTCATGGATCTCACTCCAGTCCTTTTATTTCATTACAAGTGTATCATATTGATCAGCATCAGGGAAAAAAGAACCCGGAGCACCAGTGCATTCTGTCATCATTGATATGACAACATACATTCAATTCATTATCTGAAGCTTTAATTATCTGCTTTTATGAGGACTTTCCGACCTGCCCATGATAATAATTTTTCTAATCAGTACCGATTATCGGATATAATAAAAACGAAAAATCCTGCGTCTCAAGTGCTGCATGAGACGCAGGATTTCTAAGAATATCTGCGATGAATATCACAATTTTTTAAATTGACTCAGAATCTCCGCATAGTCCGGTTCTTTGGAAATTTCTTTTACCGGATGTATGTAGCGAATAATACCCTGAACATCGATTAGGAAAACGACACGAGCAAGCAAACGCAATTCCTTGATCAATACACCGTATGCCATTCCAAACGATGCATCCCTGTGATCGGACAGTGTGATCACGCGATCGATATCAGCCGCACCGCACCATCTTTTTTGTGCAAAAGGTAAATCCATACTTATAGTTAAAATCCCGACATCTTTTCCAAGTGTTGCAGCTTCATGATTGAATCGTCTTGTTTCCATATCACACACAGGAGTATCCAGAGAAGGGACAGCAGACACAATCAATTTTTTCCCTTTGAAATTTTCTAAAGATACAGCTTGAAGATCGTTGTCGAGAACGGTGAAATCAGGTGCTTTGTCACCAACCGACAGAAGATTTCCGATGAGTGTCAACGGATTACCAAGAAATGTAGCTTCATTTTTTCTTTCTTTCATTGTTATTCCCCCATTCTAAGCAGATTCAAAATTTCATTCACTTTACTTAGAGCAAACTGGTGTGCTCAGGTTACACATGAAACCTTCAATACTGTTTTTTCAAACAGTGGTGGATCCAAGACATCGTTGTGCCAGTGTAAGTGCATTCAAAAGATCCTTTCTGCCATTTTCAGTCAATGCTTTATTCAAAACATCGATTGCTTTATTGGCATACAGAACTGCATTCTCACTATCACCGGAAAGCTGATATGTATGAGCAAGAAATGCCTGGATTTCCGCAATATCTGGTTTCAATTCCGTGCGATCATCGAAGCGAATCAACTCTTCAATAATCGATGCGGCTTTTTCATAAAGAATCAATGCATTTTCCAATTGCTGACGATCGCGAGTGATGTGTGCCTGGTAAACGTGTATCCTGGCGAGATCTTTCATTAATTCCTGCCGGTTTTCTTCGAAAACAAGCCGTTCTTTAATCTGGAATGCCTCATTGAACAAATCTCCTGCTGAAACCAAATCATTACACTCATATACCAGGATACCTTTATTGAATAAGACATTTGCCAATTCATTCAGCAAGTCTGTTCTGCCTTCTTGAAAGATCAGTCGTTTCCTGATGGCGATTGATTTGTCATATAAAGTCAGCGAGTCATCGATTTTCTGGAGTTCTTTGATTGCGTTGGCTTTATTGACATAAATTTTCACCAATTGATCTGCCAGTTCCCATCTGCCATTATCATGAACCAGCCCTTCAACGATTGCGATACTTAGGTCATAATGTGTTATCGCTTCTGCAGGATAACCCATCATATATTTCAGATTTGCTTTGTTGATATAGACTTGCGCCAGGTTAAAAGCATAATGCATCAATCCGTGTTTGTCGGCAAGTTTTTCCCTCACGGCAAGCGCTTTGTCAAACAAAACCATAGCTTCGTTAAAATCGCCTAGATTTCTTAGGAGTGTGCCTTTATTCATATAAGCCTTTGCCAGCTCATCGGCGTTAACAGCCGAATAATTTTCTTCCATTATTTTTTCGCGTATCATTATCGTCTTATCATAGTAAATAAGTGCCCGTTTAAGTTCCCCCATCACAAACAACGTATTAGCTTTACATATATAAACAGTGGCGAGATTGTCTTGAGTATTCGGATCTGATGATTGCCCAGTCAGAGTTTCCCGTATGGCGATTGCTTGATCGAAAAGAATAACCGCCTCATTGTATTGATGTTGAGAATGCAGGCAATTTCCTTTACTAATGTATACTGACGCCAATTTGTTGGCATTGTTAGAAGAGGGGTTATTTTGAAGCAACTGATCCAAAATCCCGGTAGCCTCATCGAAGAGAGCAACCGCGCCCGGGTAATCTTCTATTGATCGGTGGACGCTGGCTTTATTAATCAGCAGGGATACAAAATCCTCTCTGAGATCTTCTCTGCCGGCATTCACAAGCCGTCTAAACTCCAGCGCCGCATCCTCATAGATTTCCAGATCGGTAAGGATCTGCGCTTTTCCAGATCCTCCCCGTGCGGGTAAAGCTCTCAGAACATCCAGCGATTTGTTTGCTTCCCGATAGCCCTTCTCCAACCATTTCTGTGGATCATCCCAGGTAACACCGGTCCCTTTCATCATTCGTTCATAAGGTACGGACATCGAGCCGGTATCATCGGTAACAACTGGTTTTTGACGCGGATAGATTGTACCTGATGACTCGTTGTAAATTTCCATCAGATTGTCAGCCGCATCTTCCATATTTTTCCATCGATCGTCTGGGTTTTCCTGAAAACAGCGATCGAGGACATCAATAAACCGTTGCGGAATTGGAAACCCCCTCGGCGTCACGGGCTGATTTTTCAAACCTTCAATAACCGCTGCGGCAACATATCCGTACCGCCATGTCACCTTTTCAAGCAACATTTCCAGTATGGATACTCCCCAGCTCCATATATCGGTTGTAAAAGTCAATTTGTTGAACATCGCCTGTTCCGGCGAACAGTATGCCAGGGTCATGCCTCCCGTACTGACATATTTCGAAAATGACGTTGACGTTGACGATGACTTTCTGACACCACCTTCGAAGCATGCTCGAGCGAGTCCGAAATCCGTAACTTTTGCAATGCCATCGTTTGTCATCAGCACATTGGACGGTTTGATATCCTGATGAATCACATTTCTGTCATGGGCAGCCTGAAGCGCCCATGCAATCTGAATGGCAATATCCAGTATTTGTTCCATAGATGAAATTCTTGATGTTTGTATCCAGCGACGCAATGATCCCCCTGGCACAAACTCAGAAAATATGGCCAGACGATCGTCAATGGTGCGGCAAAAACGGCAAGCCGCCAAATTGGGGTGAAGCGGCAGATCAATCCAGGTACGAAGCTCTCTTAAAAACAACCTACGTTTTTTAGGATTATCAAGCGCTGAATGTAACAGAGTCTTAACAGCAAAAAAATCCCCTTTTGAAGACAACAATTCAACCAGATACACAGTACCCATTCCACCTTGTCCAAGTATATCCCGGACAATATAGCGATCGAGTAGTTTATATCCGATGGGCCATTGACTCGCAGACAACTCGGTTCTTTCATTTTTCCCGTTTGCAAATTCAACGAACTTATATTGATCGTTCACCGATTCCGTCAAACGCTGAGATTCGGATACATATTGATTTGAACTACTTCCAGCTCGGTTTTTTGAAGCATGATCTTCAATCGGTTTTTGCTGCTTTATAGTTTTATCATTCATCTCCGATTCCATATAGTAATCGATTTGATTTTCCCAGAAACCAAGGTCTACATCAAATGTTTGTTTTGTATTATTAACCGGTTATCGAAAAAAATACTTTGAATTTTCCTTGTCTTTCCTGTAAACAATCAGGGATATGGGTTGTTGGTAGATTTTAAGAGGGCTTTTCAATTCTGCATTTATGATTAGTTTTCCACATATCACATTGATTTTATTTTAAATCATTTTCAGGAGGATTTAATGA